>JANNCA010000041.1:0-7952 GCA_031386075.1 Oligoflexia bacterium | reverse complement strand
GACTATCTCAAAGAAGAAATTCGCAATGCGCTGAATAGTTTTTTGGTGAGCGGCAAAGTGAAAGCGGTTTATTTTACAAATTTTGCGTTGGCAGGTTGAAGTAACGAGAGTTGAAAAGCTCTCGAATTAAAAACGGTTGGGGATTCATAGCTAGGATGGCTGATAGATGAACCAGGTTCTTACTCAATCAGAAGTCGATGCTCTGTTAAGTGCGGTGGCCGAAGGTTCGGTTGATTCTACCGCTCCCGCTCCTGATGCCACGCCGGCTGTTGCATCTCAATCTGTAAATTCCAATGCTGGTGGAAGTTCTGGACTGTGGGGAGATGCCACGCCTGCAAATGAACCAGAAATTACTCCGTACGACCTAACGAATCAGGATCGGGTGATTCGTGGGAGGATGCCCACTCTTGATATTATCTATGAAAGATTTATTAGATTGTATCGAATGTCACTCTCGAACTCTTTGAGAAAAATAGCAACAATCAGTATTATTTCGACTGATCTTTTGAAGTTTGGAGAGTTTGTGAATACTCTTCCGATTCCTAGTTGTATGTGCATTATGCGCTTTGAGAGTCTCAGAGGACCGGCTCTTTTGGTGTTCGAGTCTAAGCTAGCTTACGCTTTGGTAGATAGTTTTTTTGGAGGTACTGATCGACCCTATACTAAAATAGAGGGGAAAGAGTTTACAAGAATTGAACTATCTATCATGAGAAAAGTAATGGATTTGGCCATTAGAGATCTAGAAGAAGCTTGGGTTCCAGTACATAAAGTTGATATTTCATTTTTGAGAACTGAGGTAAATCCCCAATTCGTTGGGGTGGTGCCACCTTCCGATGTTATTATTTCTACTACTTTTGAAGTTGAATTAGAAAATGCAAGCGGTACTATCGCCCTAGTTATTCCTTACTCCACAATCGAACCAATTAAGAATAAATTGAATCAGTCATTTCAAACTGAGTCTGACCGTGTCGACAAAGAGTGGACTGCTAAGATGGAGGAACATTTGAGAAATACGGAGGTAAGCGTATTAGTTAATCTAGGTAGCGCCAGTATTACTGTCGGAGATTTAGTTAATTTAAATATAGGTGACATTATTCCACTGGCTCAAGATGTGGACGGGGAGCTTGATGTTCTAGTTGAAGGGGTTCCAAAATTAAAATGTCTATTTGGCACTTCCCGAGGAAATCGGGCAGTCCAGGTGACTCGAAATCCAGACTCAGAATCGTAAAGGACGGAAAAAATGGCTGACTCATCTTCACCTCTAGGAGATATCAATTTAGGAGACATTGGAGCAGCTTTTGCTGCGGCTGGTGCACAAAGTGCTGGTTCAGAAGGCGGGGGAGGATTTGCTCCGGCTCAAGGTCAGGCGGCAGCACCTAATATGAGAGGGGGAGTGCCACCGGTCCAATCTTTAGATTTTATTTTAGATATTCCACTTAAAATTACTGCTGAGCTAGGACGTTCAAAAATGGCAATTCGTGATGTTCTCCAGCTGGCGCAAGGTTCTGTCATTGAGCTCTCTAAATTTGCAGGAGAGCCTTTAGAAGTTCTGGTGAACGATAAACTCATTGCAAGAGGTGAGGTGGTTGTAGTGAATGAAAAATTTGGAGTCCGATTGACCGATATTATATCGCCTGTGGAGAGGATTGAGCAGCTCAAGTGAAGAAAGTTCAAAACTCATTTTATGCGGTTGCCTTAATTTTCACTTTTTGGATTTGGAGTCCTCATTTCTCTTTTGCAGCTATTTCTTTGGATCAGATCAAGTTAGGTGATGCGGGTGACGTTATTTTTAGTTTTAACGGGAATATTGAGAAGGCAGACATTAAGTTGGATTTCTTAGGCGATATTGTTCAGATGTCGATGGGAGATGTGACAGTCTATCCGTCTAAAATTATTCAGCTTCCTGGTAAAGACTTAACTAAAATTTTTGCCTATCAGTATTCTCCCAAGCAGGTCCGGTTTCGATTTTCGGTGCATGGCAAAGCAGCCGGGTATCGAGACCGATTTCGCTACGAAAAAATAGGCAAAAAAATTCGAGTTCAGTTATCTGAAAATGGACGTCAATCTGAGTCCGGCGATTCAGTTTTCCAGAGTCAAGTGTCTGATCCGAAGGTAGGTGTTTCAGATGAGACAGATGCTGCAGGAGACGCAGCGCTGGTTGAGCAGGTGCTTCATTCTAAACCGATCCAACCCATTGTTCTAGGTCATTCTGGGCAGAAGGAGTCGATTCGGGGGGATGAGAGTCCTATCTTGACGACAGCGAAGCCATTGCCACCGATTGGTCCGGCCTTGTTGAAGGTAAGTTTATTGCTGGGGGTTCTCGTTGGTCTCGGATTCACTGTTAAGCGACTGAAAAATTCAAAGTGGAACCCGCTTTTGAAAGTTGGAATACACAAACAAGGACAAATGATAGAGGTTCTTTCGACTCACTATCTTGGGCCAAAAAAGGGCATTACGTTAGTTCGAGTTGCAGGTCGAATGTTAGTATTGGGAGTGACGGATGACTCAATCCACTTAATTACTGAAATTGGGGACTCCCTGAAGGGGAACAACCGAGATTTTACTGGCAAAGGAATGGGTGATCTCGGCTTATCTGATTTCTCAGATCTCCTAGAGTCCGAGCAGATCAAGCCTAATCCTGCAGTTTCGGTGGCGGCCTTAGCATCCGGCGGGACTCGAACTAAAATTCGGACTCGTTTGGAGGGATTAAAACCTCTATGAATGGATTGAGCGGATTAACCGGATTGAAGAGGAGTGTGGGTTTTTTTCTGCTCATTTTTTTTTTGGGGCTGTCTATGAGCCATGAAACCCTAGCTGAATCTTCAGCTAAGTCGGGGTCCTTCATTCCAGGCACATCTGGACTTAGCCTTCCTTCGTTAAGCATGTCATTTGGAGAAAGTCAAAAACCGGCAGATTTAGTTTCGGTTCTTAGAATTGTGATATTGCTCACTGTTCTTTCTCTTGCTCCTTCAATCCTTATAATGATGACCTCGTTTACTCGAATTGTTGTGGTTCTGAGTTTTTTGAGACAAGCCCTTGGAACTCAACAGATGCCACCTAATCAATTGATAGTAGGACTATCCTTGTTTCTCTCGTTTTTTGTCATGGCTCCGACTTTGAAAGTGATATCATCTGAGTCTATTGAACCTTACTTGAATGAAAAAATTAATCAAAAAGTGGCCTATGACCGAGCCGAGGCGCCCATTCGGGAATTTATGTTTGGCCAGACGCGAGAGAAGGATTTGGAACTATTTCTAACACTTTCAAAAGAGTCAAAACCAAAATCTCGTACCGGAGTTCCCACTTACGTTCTCATTCCAGCATTTATTATCAGCGAATTGAAAACGGCTTTTCAAATTGGGTTTATGATTTACCTTCCTTTTTTAGTTTTAGATATGGTTGTAGCTAGCGTGCTCATGGCGATGGGAATGATGATGTTACCTCCAGTGGTCATTTCACTTCCCTTTAAACTTTTGCTTTTTGTATTGGTGGATGGGTGGGAGTTGGTTGTTACCAGTTTGATGAAAAGTTTTGGTTGAGGGAGTAATTAATGAATGAAGAAATGGTAATATCTTTAGGTTCCGAGGCCATTCGTACGACGGTCTATTTGGCAGGCCCTCTTTTAGCGGCGGCGATGGGAATTGGACTTGTAGTCAGTGTTCTTCAGGCAGTCACCCAGATCAATGAATCTACACTTACTTTTATTCCAAAAATGGTTGCTGTTCTTCTGGTGCTGGCTGTGATGTCGCCTTGGATGCTGGAAGTTTTACAGAATTACGCCAAGGATATTTTTGGAAACGCGGGGGAGTGGGTTAGGTAAAAAGTGTCATTATTTAATATAAATTTGCCAATTGTGCTTACTTTTTTTGCTGTTGTTGTCAGATATAGTATTTTATTTTCAGTGTTGCCATTCCTTGGCGACCGAATGGTTCCGGTTCCCGTAAAAGTGCTCACAGCGTTGATGGTCTCCATTATGCTTTTTCCGGTTTTAGTGACTTCAGGCGCGGTTCGGCCCCATGATGCAACAGTCTGGGCCTCTACAGCCGGAGGAATTATTGGGACTTTGACTCTTGAAGTGCTCTTTGGTTTGGTCTTGGGCTATATCGCAAAACTAACTTTTGATGGGATTTCTCTGGGAGCAAATTTAGTTGGAAATTTTATGGGCTTTGCTGCTGCAAGTTATTACGATCCTCATCAGGAGTCACAGACTGAAGTCGTAGCTCAGGTACAAAATTCTTTGGCAATGCTGATATTTTTAGCAATAGATGGTCATCACTTGATGCTTAAGGCGTCGCTGGATAGCTATCGAATCGTAGGGTTAGGGAAGGCTTCTTTTGGTTCGATTCTGAGTCAGCAAGTGATTGGGATGACTTCTGAGGTCCTTCGATATGGTCTCCAAATTGCGGCTCCGGTAGCGATTTCACTATTTTCGGTGAATGCTTGTTTTGGCCTTTTGGCTAAGGCAATCCCTCAGCTGAATGCCTTTGTACTTTCCTTTGCAGTGAGTGCATTAGTAGGGTTTTTGGTGATGTTTCTAAGCTTACCCGAGTTTCAAGAGGTCACTGTAAGCATTTTGGGGAAGTCCAAGGAGTGGATGGACTCGGCCGTCATGGCGATGGCAAATAGGAGATGAAATTTGGCTGAGGATAGGGAAGACACCTCTAGAGAAGATCTTACCGAAGACGCTTCCCCACATAGGCTCGAGGAATATCGACGTAAAGGGATGGTCTCTCAGAGTCGAGAGGTATCAGCCCTTGCTGCTCTGTTAGCGGCCACGGTCACGACTTATGTTTGTGCACCCAGAATGGGCAGTAAACTAGTTGAATTCATGCGAGAAGTGTTTCGGACAGATCTTACCTCTCGACTGGACTTAGGTTCTCCCGGTATCATGAGAAATCACCTCATTCACGCGCTTCTCACTATGATTTCGGTCGGCCTACCTATTTGCGCGGCGGGGTTTGTTGTAGGTATTTTAGGGAGCTTTGTTCAGGTTGGGGCTATTTTTTCGTTTGATCCTCTGACGCCAGACTTTGCTAAGATCAATCCTATTCAAGGCTTTTCCAAGATGGCTTCCTTCAAGCAGTTCATTGAAGGGGGGCGGATGACCTTAAAGATGACAGTGATAATAGTTGTTTCTTATTATCTGATCAAAACTCAAGTTATCTTAGCGCCACAGCAAATCTACGGCGAACCAGGCACCCTCATAGCAACCTTTGGAAGGTCAGGTAAAACTATTTTTACCTCATTGTTTAGTATCCTCTGCTTATTCGCATTTATAGATTTTTTTATTCAACGTATAGAGTATAATAAAAACTTGAAGATGACGAAACAGGAGTCAAAACAAGAGCACAAAGAGCGTGAAGGTGATCCCCAGATTCGGGCTAGGATTCGATCTATTCAACGAGAAATGGCTCGGAAACGAATGATGCAAGCTGTAAAAAAAGCGGATGTTATTGTCACTAACCCCACTCATATCGCCATCGCCTTAGTTTATGACAAAACAACCATGGCAGCTCCTAGAGTTGTTGCAAAAGGAGCAGATTTTCTAGCCCAAAGGATTAAACAAATTGCAGCTGAAGCTGGGGTTCCGTTAGTCGAAAATGTTCCATTGGCGAGGACTCTTTATCAGACTGTTAAGGTGGGGCAGGGAATTCCCAAGGCCCTTTATCAGGCAGTCGCCGAAGTTCTTGCTTACGTCTATCGCTTAAGGAGTACTAAACTGTGAGTTTCGCTCAAAGGCTGATTAAGAATTCAGATCTCGCTTTAGCCATGGGGTTAGTCGCCATTTTGGCAGTGATGGTCATTCCGATGCCCCGGTTTCTTATCGACATCATGCTCTCCATGGGTATTTCCTTCTCAGTGGTTTTGCTTCTAACTTCGGTTTACGCCACGAGAGCCCTTGATTTTAGTATTTTTCCATCACTCCTTTTGATCACCACTTTATTTCGCCTTTCTCTCAATGTAGCTACCACTCGTGTCATTCTCCTTCACGGGGCTGAAGATGGAGTTTCGGCAGGTGGTGAAGTGATTCGATCCTTTGGTGAATTTGTCGTGGGTGGGAATTACGCAGTGGGAATTGTCATTTTTGTGATTCTCGTAATTATTAATTTTGTTGTTATCACCAAAGGTGCTGGTCGTGTCGCCGAAGTCGCAGCCCGATTTACGTTAGACGCCATGCCTGGTAAGCAAATGTCCATTGATGCAGACTTGAATGCTGGTTTAATTAACGAAGAGGAGGCTCGCCGGAGGCGCTCAGAAATTGCGAGGGAAGCTGATTTCTATGGGGCCATGGATGGAGCTTCCAAGTTTGTTCGTGGAGATGCTGTTGCCGGCATCATGATTGTTTTTGTAAACGTGGTAGGAGGCATTCTCATTGGGACTCTGCAAAAAGGGATGGATATAGGAGACGCGGCATCCACTTTTACGTTATTAACTATAGGAGATGGGCTGGTTACCCAGATTCCGGCACTTATTGTTTCGACTGCTGCCGGCATTATTGTGACTCGCACTGCGACCAGTAGTCATTTTAGTCAGGAGGTATCTAAGCAGTTACTTATGAAGCCGAAAGCCCTCATGGCTTCAGCCGGAGTGATGGGTTTTATGGCATTGATACCAGGATTGCCATTTTTTCCGTTCATGTTGATTGCTGTGGGACTTGGGGGAATATCTTATTCTATTTCTTCTAAGACTAATCAGGAAGAGAAGGCGAAAGAGAAAAAAATTACCCAGGAAAAGCTTAAACCCCCTGCAGAAAAATTAGAAAGCTTGCTGACAGTTGATTTGTTGGAACTTGAAGTTGGATATGGGCTCATAAATATTGTGGACGCTGAGCAGAACGGTGATTTGCTAGAGAGAATTTCAAGCATTCGCAAGCAGTTCGCGCTGGATCTTGGGATTATTGTACCGCCTCTCAGAATAAGGGATAATTTAGAATTGAAGCCGGGGGACTATCAGGTTCTTTTAAAGGGAGTGCAGATTGGTTTTGGTTCCCTCATGGTTGGCAATTTGTTGGCAATGGATCCTGGAAATGTGATTCAACCCCTATCAGGGATTCCGACTAAAGAGCCTGCTTTCGGACTAGATGCCCTTTGGATTGCTGCTCGCCAGAAGGAAGAGGCGACCTATGCGGGATATACTGTCGTCGACTTATCCACTGTTATAGCCACTCACTTGACTGAGCTTATTCGCCAAAATGTACAGGAACTTATGGGTCGCCAAGAGTTGCAGGTTTTACTGGACAATGTGAAACAAAGTGCACCCAAAATTGTAGATGATGTTGTCCCTGCTATGCTTTCGGTGGGAACTGTATTAAAGGTCTTGAAAAATTTACTTAAGGAAGGGGTCTCAATTCGAGATCTAAAGACGATCCTTGAGGTTTTAGCAGACGTTGGGTCGACTCAGAAGGATCCAATTATTTTGACGGAGAGTGTGAGAGCAGTACTGGCAAGAACAATTACAAAAAAATTGATCGACTCAAACGGACAATTGACTCTGATTACCTTAGATAGAAATATAGAGGAAACCATTGCTTCTGGAATTATTCAGACTGATCAAGGGCAGCAGTTGTCGGTTGATCCTGAGTTTGTCAGAACTTTTATTTCTCAGCTCAATCAACAGACCCTCGAAATTTCTAAGGAATCTAGTCATACCATTGTGCTCTGTTCACCTCTCATTAGGGCTCACTTAAAGTCATTAGTAGATCGATTTATACCCAATATTATAGTCCTTTCCCATAATGAAATCTCACCAAATGTTACAGTGAAGTCCTTTGGAACTGTGAGGTTGTCGTATGCAAGTTAAAAAATTTGAGGCTCAGCTTGCCGGCGACATTGATCGCATCGTACTGCGTGCCGCGCGCGGTGCCGCCGAGTTCCATGGTCGTGGTGGTGAAGTTTCCCAGCACCACATCGCCGCCGTAGGTGATGAGCGTGGCATCCGCGCGGGCGCGCGGC
>JANNCA010000025.1:0-11036 GCA_031386075.1 Oligoflexia bacterium | reverse complement strand
GGATTCGCCCTTTGTTCATAGTCCAGGAGAGTTTCAGCAACTGACGGGGCCCTATACTCTGCCGCCCTTGCCTGATCCACTCGTTAAAATGACGGTGGAGCCTTTTTTAGAGTCTATAGAAGGAATTTCTGCCATATCTGTTCGAAGTTTGAATCACCGAGTTCACTCCCTCAAAGTCGGAGCACAACTGGATTTTGGAGATACGTTTTTCACCGGGCCAAAAGGGAACGTTCGAATTGCTTGTGAGCAAGCTCAGATTTTATTAGCTTATGATACGCAGGTGAGCATTTTAGAGGATAATAAGCCACTTGCCGACGAAGATTTGAGTCGGCCTTCCGTCCCTGTACTTCAGCTAGCCCGGGGGGAAGTGCATGTATTGGTTGAGGCTGGGTCTGAAGTTTTAGCAGCGGGAGCCAGCGGGAGTCCGTATCGATTTTTTGTTCAGACTCCCGGTCTGGCAATTGGGGTTCGAGGAACTGATTTTGTGGTGACTGCTCATGCCTTATCGGCTGAAGTTTACGTACTGAAAGGAAGGGTTGAGGTAGCGGCTGATTTGCCCTCCCTTCGAGCGGGTAAGATTCAAGCAACCGCATCAACGGGGATATCTGTCCGGGTAGCTCTTCCAGGTCACCATTTTGATCCTCCTCAGGAATTTAATACGGGTGCCTACCTCAATGAGTTTCATGGAAAATACCCAGCTCTTCAGGCCCTTTATCAATTGGCTGCCAAGGATAGTCGCTCGGGGCGGCTGACTGAGAAATTTAAAAAAATTCGTAAAATTAAAATGAGATCATTCGAAACCGAAAAACCACAACCTTCGTCCATTGCTCCTCCTTCCCCTACTTCTTCTAAGATGCGTAATTGACTCGGGCCCTCTATTAGTCTATGGTGTGGAAATTCCGTCGGGGCGTAGCGCAGCCTGGCTAGCGCATCTGCTTTGGGAGCAGAGGGTCGCACGTTCGAATCGTGTCGCCCCGACCAAAAATTTATAAATTAACGCAGTTGACCTTTTTTCTGAGGCAAACTTGCTCTTTTATCTAAAACAGACTAAAAAGCTTTTATTATGAATAGAAGCTCTTGTAATTCAAGTAAGATTCTCCAATTTTCGAATTCCTTCTTACTTTTGTTGATGTCGCTGTTTTTGATGTCAGCGAGCCAGTCCTCTGCAACTTATTCAGGGTCTTTTAAAGACTTTCGTCAAGTAGCTCAAAATAGAATTAATGAAATAAATGTAAAAAGTATTCTTTCCTCTTCTTTTGGGGGTCAGTTAGATCTGGCGGATCCTAAGTCTCTTAGAGTTGAAGTTCAAGGACATCTCATCGAGATGGAGTTGAATCAAGAGGGCCCTAAGGTTTACTTGACAATAGGCCGGAGGGCTCTGCCCTGTTTTCATTTTTTAGCAAATATTGATTCCCATTTAGGATTTTTGAATCGAGTCGATTTACATGAAGAGTGTAGTGGCCTTTCAGGCCTGGGTCCCAGTCAGGGTGGAGGAAGCCTTCTATTGGATCTCGCTGACTATCTCGCTGAGACCTTGGGGCTGTTTAGCGTGGAATTGACGGATGCTGCTGATGTCAGTTGCGTGGTAGGGGACCGTGAGTATACAGCTTCATTGACCTTTTTAAGGGCCATGCAGAAAGGAGAAGGTTGGTATGAGTCTAGGGGGTATCGTCCGATCCCTGATGATTCAATTATGGATTTATATAGCGTCTATCGTGGGAAAACAGATCGAATTTTGAATGAAAAAATTGAGGACTTCTTAAAAGATGTGAATGAGCTCAAAGATATTGAAATTCCAGATTTAATAGACAAATACTGCTGTTCTCCGAGTTCGTCGACCCGAGAAGATTGTCTTCAAGTGAAAAATTTGAATTTAGCTATAGATAAGTTGAGTTTATTGGAAAATAAAATAGGTGAATACCTTAGATCACCGTCAGAAGGATTGTTGATTCAGAAAACGACTTCTCATTTTTTGACCTGGCTTTGGGCCCATGACTGCCGTTACTATGTCGATCTGGCTAAATATTTTCTGCCTGACATCTATTCTCTAGGCAAAAACTTTCAAGACATCGAAACTGACACAGTTTTGTCTATTTCTGACTGGTCTGCACCAGGAAGTCTGATTAAATCTTATTTAAAGAAGTAGAGATTCGTTTTTGAAGGGCCGCTGTGAGGGCTACTCCTCCTAAGATGATTACCCAAACGATATAAATCCAGAGTAAAAGAATCGGAATAGCACCTAAGCTTCCATAGACTGTATTGTAAGTGACGACTTTTTGAGTATAGATTCCATAGCTATAGCGTGCCAGGTACCACAGCAGGGATGTGAAAAGGCTCGAGACGGATGCATATTTCCACTCGACGCGGGTTTGAGGCACCCATTTATAAATACTAAAAAAAACCCCCGTGCCTAAGAGGAACATGCCTGTACCACTGGGAAAGAGGCGGACGAGCGGTACGTCTGATGAAGTGGCGATACCCACTGCGACCGATAGGCCGAGGGGACCTAGGGTGATGAAAAGCCAATAGCTCGAAATTCTATGGAACAGGCTCCGGGTTACGGGTGCTTGCCAGACGTGATTGATTGCGTTTTCGATGCTGGAGAGCATGCTCATGCTCGTAAAAATCAATCCCACTAGACCACCCACTCCCACTGCGCCGGCATGGGCATTGTCAATGAATTTGTGAAGGGTCGCGATGACCTCTTCGCTGGTGCCTTCAGCTAGATTGGATAAAATAACGGGCTCAATCAGATTATAGAGTTTGTTCATTCCACCGAATGCCTTGAAAATAGAAAAACTGACTGCAAGCAGGGGAATAATCGATAAAATAGTCGTGTAAGCTAAGCTCGAGGCAACCATGAGGAGTTGAGCTTGCTTCATTTGACGTCCTGTATCTTGAATGACTTCTCGAATCTTTCTTAGGATCATTAGGGTCTCGATTGCAGGAGTTGGCGGTAGTTCTTCATTTCTTTTTTAAATTCTTTCATTTTGTGTTTCCAAGGGTTGTTCCAAGGGAGCTTGGACTTTATGAGTGCTTGGCAGAGGTCGATGAGCCCGGCGATGTCTTCGGTATGAACAAACTCAGGAGCAGGACCGTGAGGAGGGGCTGAATCTGGGCCGCCTTCTAAACTTTGATTGTGATAGTTTCCAAGGGGAATAGAAATTCCCACGCTGGGAAAGTCAAAGACGGTAGCCGCAGTCGCCTCGCAGGTGCCGCCATCCATGATTCTTCGTTGATGCTTTTCGGGAAGCACCTGTTGAGCCAAGTCTATTAAGACGCGCAAAGCTCCAGGATCAAACACAGTGTATTTGTCGCCTAATCGTATCACGGGACCCTTGCCGACTTCTGCTCCCGGGAGGGTTCTGGAGGTTTCTAAGCTCACGCAGACCACGGGGCGTGTGGCTTGTTGTAGCCAGCCGAGATTGAGGTGGCCAATGGCACCGAGAAAACCCACTTCTTCGGCTCGCGTGAGTAGACCTATCCAAGGGGTGTCCGCAACTGCGGAAGATCTGGATTTGCGTTTCTTCGATGTGCCTAGCGCCTCTAGAGCTAAAGACACAATAGCGAAAGCTCCCACTAAATCATCGGCAGCTTTTGTGTAAAGAAGTTGGCCTTCTTTCCAAACAGGGGCTCTAAAGCTGAATCCACCGAAAATGTCAGTTGCTGCAGGGAGTGCCCCATGGTTTTTGATTCCCTTGATTTCCTTAACCCAACCTGATTGAAGTGCTCTGCCCGAGGGTAAAAGTTGGGCCTCTCTCAGTTCACCTTCGGCTCTCCAGTCGGTTCTGTTTGCCAGCCAGACTTTTGCTCCCTCTAGGTGTTGAGTGGGTGATCCTCCGTGCCAACGAATTTCGAGTTCATTCTTTGCATTCCAGACTACTCCATGGAAACCTGGGTGATCCATGTGCGCCATAAAAAGTCGAATCGGTTCCGGCGTCTTTTTCTTAATGACACGCTGATATTCCGCCTGTGATGAGATGCCAATCATGACATTTCCGATGGGATCTTGGAAGTGAGGGACCGAGGCAGCCTGGAGCACTGAGGTGATTATAGAAATGACATGACCTTCCCGAAATGGCGCAGAGGGTTGAGAGAGGATGTCGTGGAGTAGTTCGTCTCGGTAGGAAGTCATGGGTTGCTCCTTGTTTTTCAATCTATCAAATAAAATAGACTCACTCAAATTCTGATATCATGAATCCATGGTGAAACCTCATGTCGTCATTTTGGGTGGCGGATTTGGCGGAATTACGGTTGCAAAAGGATTGCGTAGAGCGCCAGTTCAAGTCACTCTCGTGGATCGAAGTAATCATCATCTTTTTCAACCCCTTCTTTATCAGGTGGCAACCGCAGGTCTTTCTCCTGCAGATATAGCTGCGCCCATTCGTTCCATTCTCAGTCGGCAGGATAACGTAGAGGTCTTGATGGCAGAGGTGATGGGGGTAGACCCAGTTCATCGATTGGTTTTACTGAAGGGGCGTACTGTCCATTACGATACTCTTGTGATTGGGCTAGGGGCTCGCTACAATTATTTTGGTCATTCAGACTGGCCTCGGTTTGCACCCAGTTTGAAGTCCGTCGTGGATGCTACTCGGATTAGGCGGATGATCCTTCTCGCTTTTGAAGCTGCCGAAATGGAATCAGATCCTGACAAAAGGAAAGCGCTGCTGACTTTTGTATTAGTTGGTGCAGGACCCACGGGAGTTGAAATGGCGGGCTCAATTGCTGAATTGGCCCATCAAGCACTTAAGTCTGACTTTAGGCACATCGATCCTCGTTCTACACGAATATTATTGATCGAAGCTGGATCTCGGATCTTAGCTAGTTTTCCTCAGGAGCTTGCAGATAAAGCATCTCGAAAACTTCATTCTCTGGGGGTTGAAATTCAGGCAGGTCAACGTGTTGAGCATGTCGATGGAAATGGGGTCATTGTCTCTGGGCATAGGATAGATTCTAAGACAGTGATTTGGTCAGCAGGGGTGGTGGCTTCGCCAGCAGGGGGTTGGTTAAAGGCTGAAGTGGATCGAGTGGGTCGTGTGAAGGTTAGAGAAGATCTTACAGTCCCTGGATATCCTGAAATTTTTGCGATCGGAGATACCGCCTGTGTGATGCAAAAGGGCCAAGCCCTTCCCGGATTGGCTCCGGTGGCCCTTCAAGAAGGGTGTTATGTCGCAAAACTGATTCGACGCCGACTCAAGGCTCGTAAGGCCCCCAAAAATAGGGGCGCTGATTTACCCTTTCGATACTTTGATAAAGGGAACTTAGCAACTGTAGGAAGAACCTATGCAGTGGCTGATTTAGGGAAAATTAAATTGAGCGGGTTGATTGCTTGGTTTGCGTGGGTGGTGGTTCATATCTACTATCTCATTGGGTTTAGAAATCGGCTCGTTGTACTGATGGAGTGGGCCTGGGCTTATCTAACTTTTCAGAGAGGCGCCCGGATTATTACCATTGAGAATCCAGAACCTTAAAACTCTTAAAGTCAGACAAAAAAATAAAACGAGCGGCTTTTATATTTCTTGACTGAATAATATAAAAATCCTTAGTCTTCTAGTAAGAATTATTTAGTTATATTTTATAACCAAAATATTGAGGATTTTATTGCTATGATTAATTTTAGAATTAAAAGGACAAATTTATTTTTTTTACTAATAGCCACCAGCTGTTGGGCTGAGGTTGGGTTTTCTTCTGAATTAAAATCCAAGCTTATCAAGCAAATTAGAGCGATTCCTGATCGTTATATTGTTGTTTTTAAAGGTGGCAAGGGTGATTCTTTTCAGAAAAATGAGGGTATGATCCGGGAACAGGGTGGGGAAGTGCTCATTCAATATAATTCAGCCACACTGAGGGGTTATGTCGTTTCTATGTCTGAAGCCAGTGCTCAAGCGCTGAGTCAAAATGAAAGTGTTGCGTTTGTCGAGCAAGACTCGGTGATGACTAAATTTGAAACCGAAAGCAATTCTCCTTGGGGTTTAGATCGAATTGATCAAAGCGATCTACCACTGAATGGATCTTATTCTTATTCTAATACAGGGGCAGGCGTGAGTGTCTATATTTTAGATACAGGAATTCTTCCGACCCATCATGAATTTGGGGGAAGAGCATCTATTTTACAAGATTTTATCGGTGATGGACAGAATGGTGTGGATTGCGATGGTCATGGGACTCATGTCGCTGGAACCATTGGTGGCGCGACTTATGGAGTTGCAAAAGGCGTGAATATTTATGCTTTGCGAGTCTTGGATTGTTCAGGTGCTGGGACTACTTCGGGAATTATTCAAGGTATTGACTTTGTAACCTCTCATCACCAAGGGCCTAGTGTTGTGAATATGAGTCTAGGTGGCGGAGCTTCTAGCGCTCTCGATCTTGCAGTTCAAAACTCCATTCAAAGTGGCGTAGTTTATGCGCTGGCAGCAGGGAATAGCTCAACGACAGCCTGTGAGACTTCGCCTGCTCGCGTGAGTGAAGCGATCACAGTAGGTGCTTCTACGATTACGGATCAGATGGCCACTTTCTCAAATTATGGATCTTGCGTGGATCTTTTTGCGCCAGGTTTGTCGATCTCTTCTGCATGGATTGGAAGTGATGTGGCGACCCAGGTGCTGAGTGGGACTTCCATGGCTACTCCCCATGTGACTGGAGTCATCGCGCTTTATTTGCAGAACAACCCCAGTGCAACCCCTGCGCAAGTCGCACAAGCGCTCATTTCAAAAGCATTTGCTAATCGTCTGAGTGGATTAGGTTCTGGCTCCCCGAACTTGCTTTTGTCGTCGCTGATGACTGGGGGCCAGCCGGTGCCAGCGCCAGTTCCGGCTCCAGTTCCAGGTCCTTTGCTTTATTCGGGAAGTCTTTCGGGTTCGGGATCGAGTGAAGTTCAACCCAACAAGACTTACTACCATAGTCTAAAACAGGGACTTCATCAGGGGTCTTTGATGGGTCCAGCGAATGCTGATTTTGATCTTTATTTATTGAAGTTTAACGGAAAATCTTGGGCCGTAGTGAAGTCAGGAACCACTTCAGGTTCTAACGAAACGGTTTCCTATCAAGGTGCAGCAGGGTATTATGCCTGGATCGTGAAGTCTTATAGGGGGTCAGGGAAATACCAGCTCGGGCTCTTGGTTCCATGAATCCAGTGATTCCATGAACTCTTAGCTTTTCCAGGACCCAGTGACTTTCATTTCGTCAAAGACCTCCGTGATAATATCGATCGTTTCATCGATCGTGCTTTCGTCGATGGTCATCGCAGGCTGTAAGCGGAACTTAGCTTCATAGGACATCGTGAGGAGGCCTCTTTTGAGGAACTCCATAAAAAGGGTGTGCGTGATATTTTTAGGGAGGGGGTCTTTAGTTTTCTGATTTGAGACGAGTTCAATGGCTAAGAATAGACCAGATCCTCTGACCTCTCCAATAAAGGGATATCGATCCCTGAGGGGTTGGAGTTTTTTTAAGAAATAGTCCCCTCTGGCGCGAGAGCGGTTCACTAGGTCTTCCTCGTCGATGATCCTGAGTGAAGCTGCCGCAGCAGCTGAAACCAAGGGATTGCCACCATAGCTTGAGGAAGATCCCGATGGGTTTGACCAAGGTTTTGCCTGGGCAATGGAGTCTCGCGCGATGACACCGCTGATAGGGGCCCCTCCTCCAAACTGCTTTCCGATGGTAACAATATCGGGTTCTGCGCCAGAATGCTCCATGCCCCAGTATTTTCCGGTCCTACCAAAACCGGTGATCATCTCATCGGCGATAAGGAGCGCACCCATTTCTTCTGCTATGGACTTTACTGCAGATATAAACTCAGGAGGGGGTATGATATTTCCGAAAGATCCTTGCATGGGTTCGATGATGAATGCCGCAATAGAACCTGCTGAACTCATTTTAACTTGTTTTCGAACGAGTTCAGCGCAGGCGATTCCGCAGGAGGGGTACTTGAGCTGAAGGGGGCAGCGGTAACAGTAGGCGTAAGGCGCAATGTGTGCGCCGGGTACCATAGGACCCAATTTTTCTTTAAACTCTGAACCCATGAGAGAAAGTGCCCCCATGGTTTTTCCATGAAATCCTCCCCAAAAGCTGACGAATTCATAACGACCGGTCCAGCATTTAGCGAGTCGAAGGGCAGACTCAACTGCCTCAGTGCCCCCTGAATAAAGTTGAACCCGATGAACGTCGGGGGCGGGCCGATGTTTACCTAATCGTTCGAGCAATTCCACTCGAGGCTCAGAGGTAAAGCTGCTTACGGAAATTTTCTTGATCTGATCTTGGAGTGCCTGAACGAATTTAGGGTGGCTATGTCCAAGGCCATTGACACCTATTCCTCCGATGACATCAATGTAGGTGTTGCCATCGACATCTGTCACGGTGCTGCCCTCTGCATGATCGACAACAATGCCTGCCATGAGCGCAAAACGTTGGAGTCCTGGGGCTAAGTGTTGTTCTTCTCTGGCGCGCAAGTCTCGACTTTTTGGTCCTGGTATCTCGGTCGTTAATTTTCTGGATGGAACCTGCTTCATACTTTAATCCTCGGGGCGATAAACGTAGCATCGATGGAGTGGGTAATTAAATAACACTCCAACGACGAGAGACACAAGAATGACTGAAAAAGCGTAATGGAGACCCAACTTTTCGGTCACTAAAAAAACTCCTGCCGTATTCAAAACCAGGCTTCCGGCTGAGACCCAAAGATACCGGTGAGCTTGGCGCCTCCAACTTCCTCGGGTTGCTTGAAAGCTCCAGTGACGATTGATGACAAAATTTACAGCTGCACCCAATAATGCTCCGACTGCTGTTCCAATGACGTACCAGACATGAAAAAACTCAGTCAGAATAAAAATTGCCCCATAATCCACTGTTGAGGCTACGAGAGAAGCGATTTGAGCGCGGCTCATGGAGCTCATGAAGGATGGCCTAAAAGTGAGTGAAGTGGGTATTGGGCCTTGCATCGTTATCTTCTAAGGGTTCCCAGTCTGGGGAGGGGGTGACTGAGCTTGGGGGCTTGTAGGCGCGAATCGTAGAGTTGGTGGGTGAGCCAGCCCACCCAAAGTGCGTAGCTGGATCCCCAGAGGATATCCAAAATATAGTGGTGGTTGAGATAGACTGCCGAGAAACACATGAGCAAATAGAAGCCAACAGAGAAAGTTCGGGCTATCTTAAACTGAAAGGCAAAATAAACTGCGAGAAGAGGGTAGGCGACATGCAGAGAGGGGATGGCTCCAAACACGTCCGCCGCACGGCCATACATTTCAGAGAAAAAATGGGTTCCAAGGATTTGGTCAAATCGAATGCATCCAGCAGAACTTGCACTGACTTCGAGTTGAGCGGGTCCAAAGCCGTAAGCCGCCACATACCAAGGGGGGGCAGCCGCGTACCAATAGTAGGTGGAGTAGCCTAATAAATTGAGCCAAAAAAATGCCCAAGGAATCTGCAGTGCTCGTTCTGTGAGTTGAGTTTTTTCCTTGAGAGACTTTGCCCGACTTCGGAGTTGGTAGATAAAATAACCGCAAATCAATGCAAACGCGAGAATAAAAACCAGATAAGCGAACCCGGTCACTAAGTCTAAGGCTGGGTGGGTGTGAAGCTGGCACCATTCATTGGGGGTCAAAACTCCTTGAGAGGTTGAGATTCCAAAGTGGCTCTTGTCAAAAAGGTAAGGTTCCTTGATATGAATGGGGCCCCGGATTCGATCGGAATAGAAACGCTGGCTATCGTAAACGACACCGGTGAGGAAAAAGGGGAGGAAAAATTTCAAAAAGTTTCTGCCCCATTTTCCACTGTAGTTGAGGATTAAAATAATACTTCCCGTGGCTAAGTGGTCGGTTCGCAAGCCATTGAGAGCAAAGAGGGTTGCCCAATAGGCTACTAGAGCAATCATGGGGAGCCCATTTCTCATAGAGCTGTGAAGGGTTCGTTTTTGCATGGGTCTCCTTATGTAAAACAAAAACCCCAAAATGTCACCTCCCCTGAGTAGGAGAATTATGGTATGGATTTCACATGAAACAGTACTTGAGCCTACTTGAGGAAGTTCTCACGAACGGAGTTGAAAAGACAGACCGTACAGGGACTGGGACTCTGTCCTTGTTTGGGAGACAAGTACGGTACGATTTGGCTCAAGGGTTTCCTTTGTTGACGACAAAGAAACTTCATACCCGCTCCATCCTTCATGAGCTTCTCTGGTTTTTGAAGGGAGAAACCAATATTCATTATTTAAAAAAAAATGGGGTCAAGATTTGGGATGAGTGGGCGACCCCTGAGGGGGAATTAGGTCCCGTGTATGGGTATCAATGGCGTTTTTGGCCAGATGGAAAAGGCGGGCATATTGACCAAATAGCAAATTTAATCAGTGGCTTAAAAAAGAATCCAGACAGCCGACGGCATTTGTTCCATGCTTGGAATGTGGCTTACTTGCCAGATGAATCGAAGAAGCCGTGGGAGAACGCAGCAAGTGGGAGGATGGCTTTGCCGCCATGCCATCTTCTTTATCAATTTTACGTCGCTCATCAGAAGCTCTCCTGCCTTTTGTACGTGAGGTCCAATGATCTTTTTTTAGGTAACCCGTACAATACTGCGAGTGTCGCATTTCTTACGCATATGGTTGCTCAGCAATGCGGACTTGAGTTGGGGGAAGTGATTCTTTCGATGGGTGATGTGCATCTTTATAAAAATCATCTGGAGCAAGCCAAGTTGCAGCTGACTCGGGAGTCTCGACCGCTTCCACAGTTGGTAATCAAAAGGAAACCCGAGTCTATTTTTGATTACTGTTATGAGGATTTTGAGATCATTGGATATGATCCTCATCCGCATATCGCAGCGCCTATTGCGGTGTAGCTCTCTATTGAGATCGCTCCATGAATAGGAGTTGACCCAATCATCAATTTTTAAGATAATAAACACATCAAAGATCTTCCTTTTGAAGAAAGACAAATGACCTATGGAACTCAAGAATCTTGCGGGTGTCGTCACGTTCAAAAGCACAAAAGCTAAAAATATGAAGGAACTTCTTGAAGAAGCCATTAAGCAATCGGCTGATACGACAAAGGCAAATTTAG
>JANNCA010000016.1:0-18057 GCA_031386075.1 Oligoflexia bacterium | reverse complement strand
CCCTTAGGCCTTGGGGCAGCCGCCCTTTTACTCGGTTTCTGGGCTGACTCAGCTTCAGAGCGGGAAGCCATCTTGAAATGGGAACGAAATTATCGTCCATCGGCCGAAATTCTCAGATTCGCCTTAGGAAGCCGCCACTTTAAGCTTTTTCAGGAGCCTCAAAAACTTCAAAAGGTCCTTCGAACTTTGCCCACAAATTTAGATGAAACAGGATCCATTTGGGTGACCCTAGATTTAAATTGGGCAGCTTACTATTCTGACCCCGAACAATTACTCCAACCCCAAATCCATTGCCTCGAATGCACCCAGCTGCCTTCGCAGTGGCAACCCTTCGGATATGGATGGCGGGCATTGGAGAAGACTCTTGAAAAACTCGATGAACAAGCCAAAAATCAACCTCCATCCCCTAAAAAATCAACCGCTCTCCCTCAAGATCCTCGTGCCATTCTGTACTAAATGACGAAAGTTCCGGGTAAACGGGTTCCGACCCGGAACCTTCAACACACCCAAAAGATTCTTCTTAGGCTTGACAGCTGGCGCATCTCGAGCTTAACTGCGTTCATGACAACTCATTCGTCACCTTCCATACTTGCCGTAGGATCACTTGCTTTCGACACTATCCAGACTCCCGCTGGCAAAGCAGAGTTTGTCCTAGGAGGATCCGCCAATTATTTTTCAATTGCCGCATCTTTCTATACTCCGGTCGATGTGATTGGAGTCGTTGGAGAAGACTTTCCTAAAGCCCACCTCGATTGGCTGAATTCCCGTAAAATCGACGTCAGTGGGATCCAAGTCGCTCGCGGCAAAACTTTTCATTGGGTAGGCTCCTATGACCAAAACCTCAATGAAGCGAAGACACTCTCGACCGCCCTCAATGTTTTTGAGCACTTTGATCCGGTTCTTGCCGAAAAGCATCGAGACGCCCCCTACCTTTTTCTCGCTAACATTGACCCGGTTCTTCAGCAGAGAGTTTTGGACCAAGCTAGAGATCCTCGGCTAGTCGCTTGCGATAGTATGAATTTCTGGATCGCAGGCAAGCCTGATGAAGTTCGATCTACCCTCAAAAGGGTAGATATTCTCTCTCTCAACGAGGGTGAGTGTTATCTGCTTTCCGGCGAAAGCAATATCGTTCGAGCAGCCCAAAAGATCCAACAAATGGGTCCCTCTGTTGTTATTATTAAGCGCGGCGAGTACGGCGCCATGCTCTTTAGCGGTCAAAGCACTTTTATTGCTCCTGCTTTTCCATTGCCCGGTGTGGTAGATCCAACCGGCGCTGGAGACAGTTTTGCCGGAGCCTTTATGGGCTATTTAGCTGAAGCACAGGTTCATCGAAACTGGGCGGAAGGGGACCCACAAAAGTGGAACCAACTTCTCAGACGAGCAGTTCTAGCTGGCTGTGTGATGGCTAGCTTTACTGTAGAAGACTTTAGCTTCAATCGCCTCAAGAAGCTCAATACACCTGAACTCGTTGCCAGACAAAAATCCCTCATGGACATGATCCATCTGTAAGCTCTGGCTCGGGACCAGTTGACAGAGCGCGATGCGAACCTTATGATTTTAATAAGTGATTCAGGAACAGCTCAACTCGTGAAGTATAAGCAAAGCCTCTTCATTTATGACCGTCGGGAGATGATCGTCATTTTTTTGATGGTCTTTATGATGTCGGTATTTACTTTTACCCTGGGTATTCACTACGGTAAACGTGTACAATCTAGAAGCTCTCACGCTGAATTGGCAGATACTTCTAAAGTATCCACTTTACTCGATCAATTGCCCAGCAAACAGGAATTTGTAGATCATTCCAATGGCGCCCAACATTCACTCGAAGAAACCTTGAGCCAAGAACTCCACGACGAAGTGATCCACACTCAAATCAAATTAAATCCCCCTCGACAAATTGACCTTCCAATAAACCCTAAGAATAAAAATGAAGGTGCCACTACACTCGGTCCCTCCCGCGCCCAAGTCTCCCCAGGGGGCGAAAACTACACTCTTCAAATTGGATCCTATCCCAGCCTTGAAATCGCAAAAAAACAACTCGGCGGGCTAATTGATCCCAAATTGAAACCCTTCTTGCGTGAGGCAAATATAAAAGGTAAAGGTAAATGGTACCGACTATATACAGGGAAATTTCTAACTCGGATTGCCGCTGAGCAGGCAGGAGAGCAATATCGATCTCAACATAAGATCTCTTCGTTTATTGCAGTTAAAACGTCAGAATAGACTTTTACCATTTGAATCGCAGAGGCGGGAGCGGTGTGAATTTTATGTCAAAACAGACAATTCAACGAGTTGAAAAACCGTGGGGTTACGAACTGATTTGGGCGAAAACTGGTATGTACGTCGGCAAAGTCCTCCAAATCCATAAAGGCCATAAACTCTCACTCCAATACCATAGGGAAAAAGAAGAAACGATTTTTATCCAAGCCGGCAAGCTCAGCTTTATCATTGAAAATGACTTGGGAATCATCAGCGAAATCATATTGGGAGCGGGCGAGGCCCACCATATTCCCTCAGGAAAAAAACATCGTATGGTGGCTTTAGAGGACTCTACGGTATTTGAAGTTTCCACACCGCAACTCAACGATATCGTTCGTATAGAGGATGGATATGGAAGAGTTGGAACCAGTGCACCTTAAACTCGCAACGAGCCAAATCCCATGAAACAAGAACCTGACCTTTTTCTAGTCATTATCGCTGGTGGCAACGGAACACGATTTTGGCCAAAAAGTACTTCAAAAAAGCCAAAACAACTTCTCTCCTTTGGCTCTAACTCCCCCACACTCTTAACTCAAACACTCGCTCGATTTGACGGCTGGGTCCCTCCTCAACAGCGAATGATTGTCACCACCCAGTTCCTTCGAGACGCAGTTGTTTCAGAAATACCTCAAGTTAAAATACTCGCCGAACCCCAAGGAAGAAATACCGCTCCTTGCATCTACTGGGCTGCCAGACAAGTAGCGGAACAAAATCCAGACGGAATCATGGTGATCATGCCCGCAGACCACCACATTGCGTCCACCAGTAAGTTTATTCAGGTCATCAAAACAGCGGCTCAATGGGCACTTGAAAATGACGACCTAGTGACCCTCGGTATCGAACCTACCCGCCCAGAAACAGGATTTGGATATCTAAAAACAACTCCTTACCCAGCCTCTACGGCTCTCCATTTTGCTGATATCAAACAAGTCGCTTCATTCGTTGAAAAACCTAGCCTGAAAAAAGCTGAGGAATTTTTGCACAGCGGAAATTACTATTGGAATGGCGGGATGTTCTTATGGCGAGCCCAAGTTATCTTAAATTCATTTGATCAGTTCATGCCTGAAATGAAAGCTGCCTGGGAGAAAGCCGAAGGAGTCATAGAAAAAGCCTATCCGAAAATGACAGCCACCTCCATTGACTACGGAGTTATGGAAAAAGCTAAAAATGTGGTCACTTTTCCGCTCAACTGCGGGTGGGATGATCTCGGAAGCTGGACATCTCTTGAGGGCCTAGCGGATTCACTAGACGCTCAATACGCACACAATACGGTAACATCGGGACAACTCATCGCACTTGATTCTAAAAACAACATTGTGGATGCTCCGAATCGTTTAGTCGCGCTCCTAGGAATAGACAATCTGATTGTCGTCGAACAAGGCGACTCCATTTTAGTGGCTCACAAAGATCGAGCCCAGGATATTCGTCGCCTTGTAGAGGAAGTCAAAAAGACTCGTCCGGATTTAGTTTAGAGTCAATTTTACATCCACTTGATAGCCCAGGACTGCAATCAACCGAAACTCCGCGTCTGAGCAACATTCTTTCTGATACGATTCAGAAACAATTCGTCTTACTCAATAATATTTATTAAACTCCGATCAGAAACTTAGATGGAACTTCCCACCCCCGGCCAACCCGTTGTTCGCCTGAAAAAGAGTGAACTTTTGTTTAAAGAAGGAGACAAATCCCGAGCCATGTACCTGCTAAAGTCAGGAATGATTCGCCTTTTTACTCGTCGGAACACAACTCTCATTGAAATTGACACGGTCCGTGCAGGACAAATTCTAGGTGAACTCGCATTTCTGGACGGCAATCCCAGGTCACTCTCAGGGGAAGCCCTCACTGAATGTGAGCTGGTCGAAATCTCTGGCCCCATGTTTATGGACGTGCTTGGGAAGGCACCAGACTGGCTCAAAATTCTTTTGAAAACTGTAGTAGGGCGACTCCGAGCTGCAAATACTCGGCTGAGACAACTAGAGTCGTCAAATTCCCCACTGAACTACGATAAAGACTCCGGTAAACGCACCGCCTATCAATACCTGACCTATCTTGAACTCATCAAAGTCATGACAGCCCTCTTGCTCGTGGGCTCTCGCTCCACGCAAAAAGCAACAGCAGGTATTGACCTCGATCTCGGCCTGGTCAATCGATATGCCCACTCGATCATGGGAGTCCCTTTTTCAAAAATTACCAGCGTCATCGAAATTCTTGTCGACATGCAACTCGCCAGTACCGAAGAAGTCAAAGGGAACCCAAGAGCCTATCTCAAAAATATAAACACTTTAGAAATGCTGATTGAATTTCTAAATGCCCAAAATCTTCTGGAACCTACGAAAAGGCAGGAAATTTCCATTCGAGGGTTAGCCATCATGGGACTGATCGCCGAAAATCTTGTCAACGCGCCGAAGGACGCCAATGGTCTAACGACTCTGGATCTCATCCTCATAAAAAATAATTCCACCCAGTCGGGTCATCGTGACCCCTTTCGCAACGAAGAACTCGCCGAACTGGTTAAGCTCACCTACATATCTGAACTTAAGATTAAATCTCAGGAACAGATATTCACCACAATTCAATCCGATGAATTTTTAAAGTCCTATTTTTGTATGCAGATGATTGCTGCCATTAAATCAGTCAACGAACAAAAAAATCAAATCGCCGGATCCGGCAAATAGCAAAACTCAAATGGGAACCGTTAAAGCGATCAAGAAAATACTTTTTTGATCGCCTTGCACTAAAAGATAATCTTGAGTTCTATAACTGTTGGCAGATCATGCTAAAACTCGAATAGAACAGGACATCAATACTAACTCTCCTCGCCTTTAGCTTTAACTTTTGCCTCAGCTTGAGCGCCGGCATCCGATGTTTTCGAGTCCTCCAAGAGGCGCTTATATTGAATGATTTCCATCTTAAGTTTAACTTCCTGCTTCTGTAAAACAAGAACCCGCACCTTCATCGCATCGGCGTCCTTTTTATTTAAAGTGGCCAATTTCATAGCTGCCTCTAAACGACGGTTGCCTTCAGAGATATCCACACCAGCACCTTGTACTTCTGAACGCCCCTGTTTGATCGTACTGATATGATCCATCAATTGACGATTTGATTTTTTAAATTCTTCCGCTTGCTTATAAAGACGCTCATGCCGAGCCTTCAAAGCCACATACTCAGTTCCAATTTGACTTTGGGATTTAGCTGAAGACTGTACAGCAGTCAACTGCTGCCTCAGTTCGTCTACTCGTTGAATGAGCTTATAATTCTCTTCCTTCGCAATCGTAAGAACTCTCTGATTCATAGCATCTTTCTGTTTAAAATGAGAGGCTCCGGAGACATCCTGCGCGAGATTTTTAAGCTTATCCATATTTCGAGTCACTTGAAGTAATTGTTCCTTATTTCTAAGAATTGCATTCTGTTTTGCAGACAATTGAATATCCTTACGTTTCATCTCCTCTTCAAGTTCGGTTATTTTCTTTTCACTTGAAATTTCCTTAATGCGAATATTTAAATTTAATTTTCTAGCCATTTCCTGAAGGCGAGCTTTCTCAGAGGAAAGCATCACACTCATGGTTCTAATCCAATTGACGACTTTTGCATTCTTGACATCCTTACAAATAGGAACTACGTCTCGTTCCATCTGCTTAACTAGATTGTCAAATGACCCTACTCGAAGCTCAAACAGCAGCTTCCTTGCATGAGCCTCAGAGGTGAGCAGTTTTTCATCGTCAACTCTAGAAACTACATTCACTTCATCTCCTTCCGCAAGGTAATGCTCGAGGACTGCATGTTCCTCAGGAGACTCCATCTGAGATCCGTCTACACTCCTAGATAAATCAGGATCTGATGCGGGGACCAGATCAGAAGAGATTTCCTCCTCACTTCTTCCCCAAAGTTTTCTAAAAAAATTTCTAATTTTCCCCTTTGCCCCCGCAAGGGTAGCAACAATACCTTTACCTTTTCCCCATTCTCGGCTCCCCGCCAGACTCTCGTCATCTGAGCCAGAAATAACAATCGAATCTTCATCCCCTAATGCGTCTCGCTCCCCCTTCAGAACTTTCACGGAATCTGGATGAACTGCCTTTTTCGACCCTGAAGTGAGGTCAGATTTCAAGCGAAGCTTTTTTTCTACGAGATTATCACCGGTTTCTTCTGGCGCCAAAAAATCTCCTGTAGAAAACCCTTCTAGATTTTTTACCGTTTTTTCTTCCTTAAGTAGCTTTGGGTAGTCCAAATCCCCCAAATCGATATAAACTCTAGGTTTAGGAGCCTGCTTAGACTCGATTCGATCCACTAGAACGACCTCTAGGGGCGGTTTTTTTTTGATGGAAACTGGATCTATTTTTCCATCGATGCCAATAATTGAAATCACTTCAGACTTTCTACTTTCTGAGTGATATTTGAAAATTAAGCAATCAGATTGTTCATAAAGATCCGCCAGCATCTCTTCAAATGAATCGCGGACTTCCTTTCTAGAAATTCTTTCTGATAATTCATCTATATTTATAGAAATATTTTTTGAAATACAAAAAGACAAACCAATTGCAACTTTTTCATTGTCGATTCCACACTCTATAATCAGAGGAGTTTCAAGTGAATCATCCATCCAACGGCTCAATAACTTAAAACCGATTCTCCTCGAAAACTGGGCACGATAGGCTTGAAATATACTAAAAATGAGCAGTTTCCTGAATTTAATTTCGTCTATTCCAGATCCATTAAATCGAGCGGACAGAAGGTCAGAGATTTTTCCAATATGCCTAGTGCTAAATAGGGCATTATAAAAAACCTCTGAGTCTTCACCCAGAACTCCAGCAACCCCAAACCTTTTCAATGATCGAACCTGGGTCTTACCGAAGCTAAACATCAATAAATCCTCGCTTCCCATAAATCGAAGGAGGATGACTTCCGCTGCTTAAAAATTCTCTCTCTACCCTCTTCATTCGGGCAGCTAACTTCAATCCTATTTTTTCATCACTTTCACTAAAAACATCTGATTTGATTATTTTCAGTCGACTACTTCTCAGAGTTGAATAGGATATTGAGATAATATCTAAAATTTCTTCAGCGTCTGACTTCACTAATTTTTTATTAATGACATCATCAAACACTTGAATTCTTATATTATTAATAAATTCAAGACTACAGTAACCCAGCAGGAGACACAAAAACACAACCCAGCTCGACCGGAGTAAAGCTAAATCATAATTTTCAATGTCTTTATCACGTGCTAACATCAACTTGTCAGTCGGAAACAACATACACAATTCATTTACAAAAACTGTAACCAAAAATGGATCGACCCCAACCCCCTCTTTGTACTTCCACCAAAGGGGTCCAATAATTCTTAGGATCGCATCAGACCTCTCAAAGGGAGACGGTGGAAGAATGATTTCTGGGTAGAGACTTTCAGCCTTCCCCACCACCTCCTGCTCTTTCATATTGAGGACAAATCTAGCCTGCCTTCCGGCTTCTCTATACGGAAGGACCGCTGCGATAAAGGGAGAAAAATAGAAATATTTGAATGGAATCAGATGCCTCAGCTCAGAGGCCGTAAAAAAATCTAAGGGACCTTTTACTGCAATTAATTTGCGATTACTTTTTAGATAAATATACACAGGTGCCAACATCAGAGCATAGGGCTTAATGCTATCGATACGAACTTTGAAAAGGTTCGCTACGACATCGTGACGTAGTTTTTTGGCACTGAACTCCAAAGTTTCCTCCATCTTGCTTTTCGGAGGAAAACACAGTACGCAAAAGGATTTATTTAAACATTATTTAAACATCGACATAATGGCACGACACATCATGACGGTTAGGACTTTTCTCCCCAGTGTCTTTTAGTTTAGGAGCAGCCACCTTACAATTGTCCTGAACCACAGGGCAACGAGGATGAAAGTGACAACCCTTTGGCGGGTTAATAGGAGAAGGAACATCACCCCTTAGAATCACTCTTTCTTTTTTATATGTCGGATCTGGAATGGGAATTGCCGATAACAGTGCTCGCGTATAAGGGTGCTTAGGGTTCCCATAGAGTTCTTCCGCCGTTGCCATTTCTACGACTTTTCCAAGATACATCACCGCAACTCGAGTAGAAATGTGCTCAACCACCTTGAGGTCATGAGCAATAAATAGATAGGTAAGCCCCAATTCTTTTTGGAGATCCTGCATCAAATTGACAATTTGAGCCTGAATCGAAACGTCTAAAGCAGAGACGGCCTCATCACAGACGATAAACTCGGGCTCAACCGAAAGGGCTCGAGCAATGCAAATTCGCTGGCGCTGCCCCCCCGAGAACTCATGAGGATATCGACCCATGACCTCTCTTCGTAAGCCACAAAGATCCAGTAGCTTGAAAATCTTCTGCTGACGCTCATGTCTATCTCTACCTATTTTATGAATTTCTAACGGCTCTGCCAGAATGGTTTCAACCGTCATACGGGGATTGAGAGAGGCATAAGGATCTTGAAAGATGATCTGCATGTTCCGTCTGAGTCTTCTCAATTCAGAAGGGCCCAATCGGGTAATATTTTGCCCTTTAAAAATAATCTCACCTTCTGTGGGCTCAATGAGTCGCAATAAGCAACGTCCAAGAGTAGACTTACCGCACCCAGACTCCCCAACCAAACCGAGCGTCTCTCCCTTACGAATATCGAATGAAACACCTGAAACTGCTTTTACACTCGCTACCTCACGAGACAAAAATCCACCGCTAATTGGGAAATTTTTTACGATATTTTTGACAGACAAAAGCACATCATCTGAATTTGGAGTATTCACCTAAATATCCCTCGCACAACGAATCGCATGTGGCATTTCAGAATCCTGGGCGATAATTCTCAGCTCAGGCTCTCGCTCACGACACGAATCAAGAACATAAGTACATCGATCTTGAAACCGACAGCCCTGCGGTAAATGAAGCATATTGGGAACAATACCGGGTATCGTTTCCAGTCTTTTCTTCTTTATCTTTCCCGTTGGATCTTTACTGAGAGTAGGAATGCTGTTAAGCAGCCCACGAGTATAAGGCATCTTTGGGTGTTTGAATATTTCGGCTACACTCCCCTGTTCAACGACTCGCCCCGCATACATAACTACAACCTCATCTGCAACCTCTGACACCACGCCTAGATCATGAGTGATCAGAATGAGGCCCATCCCTACCTTTTGCTGAAGCTTCTGCAAAAGCTCAAGAATCTGCGCCTGGATCGTAACATCTAAGGCTGTAGTGGGTTCGTCCGCAATTAAAACATGTGGATTACAAGACAGGGCCATCGCAATCATCACCCGTTGCCTCATACCACCGGAGAGCTGATGAGGATAATCCGAAACTCGCTTCTCTGGGGAAGGAATCCCAACCAGCTGAATCATCTCTACCGCTTTATCTTGAATGTCTTTTCGGGACAAATTCTGGTGCAGACCAATAGCTTCCCGAATCTGATTCCCAATTGTAAAAACTGGATTCAATGAGGTCATAGGTTCCTGGAAAATCATCGATATTTTATTCCCGCGTATCGCTCGCATAGAAGCTAAGTCTAGCTTCAATAGGTCTTTACCTTGATAAAGAATTTCTCCCCCCACGATTCTCCCAGGAGGATCGGGTATAAGCCTCATAATAGACAAACTCGTCACGCTCTTCCCACAGCCAGACTCTCCAACAATTCCAAGAGTCCTTCCCTTAAATACGTTAAAGCTTACGTCATCGACTGCCCTCACCTCTCCCTCATCTGAGAAAAATGAGGTTTTGAGATTTTTAATTTCAAGAATTTTTTCCACACTCTGCGTCTCACTTGCCACTGCCATTTTCACTTCCCCCTCACTGATTCAATCGCGCCTATCAGAGTTCAGTTAGAGATCACTTAATTTTTGGATCTAGTGAATCTCGAAGAGAGTCTCCTAAAATATTGAAAGCCAAAACAACAAAAAACATGGCAACTGTCGCGCCAGCAAGCTGCCACCAGACTCCACGAGACAACTCTAAACGAGCATCATCAATCATAACACCCCAGCTAGGTTGACCTTGAACTCCTAATCCGAGGAAAGATAAAATGACCTCCGACTTAATCGCTGACATAAATTGAATAGATAAGTTAATGATGATAAAATGAGAAACATTAGGCAATATGTGCTTGAAAATTCGAGAAGCATGCCCAGCCCCGAGGCTTTCCGCCGCAAGGACATATTCTCGACTTTTATGCTTTATAAACTCCCCTCGAATCACTCGAGCCAAACTCACCCAGGCGGTAATCCCAAGAGCTACATAAATTGAGGTAATCCCCTTGCCCA
Source organism: Oligoflexia bacterium (assembly GCA_031386075.1). Classification (GTDB taxonomy): domain Bacteria; phylum Bdellovibrionota; class UBA1018; order UBA1018; family UBA1018; genus CAIYTD01. The sequence continues at coordinate 7,518 of JANNCA010000016.1, read as the reverse complement.
TAATAAATGCAATTGCAATCAAAAGCATTATATTCGGAATCGAAGATACCGTCGTATAGAACCAAACAATCAAATCATCTACCCATCCACGAAAATATCCAGCAAGAGCTCCAAAAAAAACGCCAATAGGAATACTAATTAAAGAAGAAACAAGGCCTACGCTCATGGCAATACGTGTACCTTGAATTACTTTATAAAAAACGCTTCGTCCAAAAATATCAGTCCCTAGAAATAACTCGATCGAATCGAGGGATGGCGCCAGATAGGGTGCCCCTACTACTTTGTCCCAAGGTGAAGCAATCCACCCAAACTTTGCCGCCAATGCGATCAAAGAATAAAGCCCGACTACTGATAAACAAAATATCGCAATTCGATCTTTTTTTAGTCGATAGAAAGCATCCCTCCAAAGGCTTCGCCCACGAACAGCCTTCTCTGATGAAACCACACGAATCACCTCGACTGCTGCAACTTGTGTTGTCATTTTAAACTCACTCTCGGATCTACTAATGTGTACATAATATCAGTGGCTAGATTGCCTAAAATAAAAAGTATGGCATCCAGGGTAGTCATTGCCTTAATCACAGGAAAGTCACTATTATGAACAGCGTCAATAGTGATACTACCCAACCCTGGAATGCCAAAAAAACTTTCCAACAGAAAGGCGCCAAGAATCAGCAGCGGAATTTCAATAACAATGTTGGTCAAAATCGGTATCATGCTATTTTTTAGAACATGTTTGAAAAAAATACGTGACTCTGTAAGCCCTTTCGCTCTCGCTGTTCGAACGTAATCTTGGCTAGTTTCTTCGAGAATAGCCGTTCTATAAAAACGAACATCATACCCAAGGCTAACGACAACAAAAATGATCATCGGCATCAAAAGATACTGGAGCCTATCAGGCCAAGCAGTTTCATACCCTGATATCGGGAACCAACCCAGCTTATAAGCTAGAAAATACTGGCCAAACAGAATGTAGGCCAGCATGGAAACACTCATTCCAAATACAGACAGTATTACGACCAGCTTATCAATCCACTTGCCACGAAAATATGCCACCAGCAGTCCCAGGCTCACTGCTAGAAGGGTAGTAATAAAAAAAGACGGAATCATTAAACTCAATGAGGGTCCGATGCCATCTTTGATCATTTGGTTGATCGGCTGCTTGGTCGCATAGCTTCTGCCATAGTCAAACGTAATAATCTGCTTGAGATACTGCCCGAACTGAATGTATTTCGGCTGATCAAATCCATACTCGTGCCGAAGTTCTTCAACCTGTTTAGCATTCGCATGACGACCCAGCATTTGGTAAGTTGGGTCACCGCCCACCATATTAAAAAGTATAAAGACGATTAAAGCAACTCCGAATAGAGTTGGAATGGTACTCAATAACTTTCGGAAAATATAAGGTAACATAGAAAAACCCTATTTCTTAATTTTGGTGTCAATTCGATAATATTTATAATGACCGTGATCAAAATCATTCGACTTATAGTTTTTAAGCCATGGCTGAATCAATGTGTAACCTAGTCGATGAGATCTAAAAATCCATGGACAATCTTCGACTAGAAGGCTGACCATTTTTTTATAGAGTGCCGTTCTTTCTGCACTTTCTGAGAGAGTTAACGACTTTTCATACAATCGATCAAACTGCAGGTTTGTATAATTCGAATCATTGGGTCCAGGAGAAGCATTTTTACTGTAAAAAACTTGTAAAAAATTTTCAGCATCAGGATAATCCGCAGACCAAGCAAATGACCACAAATGAGCTTTTTTGTTCTTAATTGCTTCCTGTAGTTGAGGCCAAGAATAGGAGTTTACCTTGAGGGTCACGCCAATGGTGGACATAATTTTAGTAAGGTACTCAGACTCTTGACGTCCGACACTATCAGCAGTTGTTACATATTCAATATTAGGAAGACCTTTTCCTTCGGGGTAACCTGCCTTCGCGAGTAGCTCCTTTGCTTTAGCAACATTAAACTGCCTGTAAGGATTTTTAAAGGTAGGATCGTAACCAGAAATTCCAGGAGGAATAGGTCCCTGCGCTTGAATTGCTCTCCCATTATAAAACAAATCAATAAAAGTTGCCTCATCATACGCCAGACTCAGGGCTTGACGTAGAAGCTTGTTTTTCCCAATCAGTGGATCACTCATATTAAAGCTAATATGGGTGATATCCAACGAAGGGCTCTTCGTGAGGCGAATTCCTTTAGAACTGATCTCCTCACTGAGTTCTTTATTAGGGGTGATCGCTGACGAAAAATTATCCTTAGGAATTGCAGTAGTATCTAGTTTTCCAGATAGGAAATTAAGCCACATGGGTTGACGTTCGACAAATACCTGAATCACAATTTTGTCCGCTAGGGGCAGCGATTTCCCAGCATCCTCTAATAATCCGGCCTCCTGATCTCCAGCTGATCCCTCTAAGGGATAAACCTCACTCCGATAGGTGGGGCTCTTGACCCATACAATCTTTGAATTAGGACTGTATTCGGCCAATTGATAAGGCCCTGTTCCTACAGCGTGATTTATAAACTCCTTTCCATACTCTTCAATCGCTTCATGCGGAACAATCCCAGTGAACGGCATGGCCATCGAGTAGAGAAATTGGGCAGAACGCTGAATCAGTTTGATTTGCACCGTATAACGATCGAGTGCCTTAAGGCCTTCGACAACCTGTGAGTAATCTGTTGTGGCCACCTGCATGGCCGACTGGTGCCACTCATTCAGACCCATGATTTTACCATCGAAAAGCCACCAGCCCGACGAAGAAAGACGGGGATCGGCCAATCGCTTGAAAGAATAAATCACGTCCTCTGCCGTCATTTCTCGGCCTTTGCCCTGAGACTTCTTGAAAGAGGGATCGTCTTGAAAGAGCACTCCTTTTTTCAAGTGAAAGGTGTAAGTCAGGCCATCTTGGCTGACCTCCGGCAATGATTCCGCCAAATTTGGAATGAGTACATACGGTCTTTTTAAATAGTGATACTGTAAAAGGCCTTCATATACCTGGCTCACCTGGGTCCCTGCATAAAGATCATCAGCATAGATGGGATCTAAACCCTTGATCTTTTCCTCGGCCACCAAATGTAAAGTGTTGCTGGGCTCAAGTTTAGACTTCATCGTACAGCCCATTGAACCCCAGCACATCCAGCAAGCAAAAGCTGCCGAAATGAAAGAACTCGACTTGGATAAACTCATTTTTTCCTTCTCCCCCATTGCCGTAGGTAACCGATGCTGCCATTGGTGTCAATGCATAGCCCGGGGCACCAGGTTATCCGTGTGTCGCGAGAACTCCCGACTCTTCCAACGAATTTTTATCTTTCCAGTTTTTGAAGTCGCTTCCCATTTACTTGGACTCAATGTGTCACGATCTGGATCTTCGAACTTAAAATCAATTTCACTTCCTGGCATATCCAATCTTTGCCACTTTAGAAAGCTTGGCCATGGCTTCCCTTGGTGCTCTTGAAATTCAAAGGTAAACCGTTCAGCCCAGGCTTCTAACGGCCCTTGGGTATCAACCACTAGCCCACCGTCTTCATTCAAGCTGAATCGAAGTTTTTTATCCATCTCAGGACAGGGAATCTTCCCAAGAAACAATGTTACAGCCCACCTCAGCGGAATTCCGCCCCAGGATCCATAACCTTCATTTTTTGACTCACGTTGACCCTTTTCTCCCCAGATTTGGTAATGATCCCGATTAACAACCACTCGAGCCTCAGTCCCACCCAAGAGATTTACAATTTCAAGTTTGAGTTGATCAGGAGACTGCACACTGACGTCTGCTGGAAATTGGCCGGAAAAATCATTTGAGCTTGCCTTCATCCAAAGATGCCCTTGAACCGAGGACACTCCCTGACCCGGGTTACATGCAGCAATCCTGAGTTCTTTTGTAGAATACCCTGATCTCACTCGATGAGGCGTAGAACAAGCAGAGCTAAGAAATAGGAGGATTAGAGTCAAAACTAAGGATAAGCTTGGAGCCATAATTCCAAAACTATATAGGCTCACCTCAGCAGAGGAAACTGGAATCTATTCTGTGACTCCACCCGCTGGTAATCTACTCTGTGCATCACGATCACCGCTTTTTCCATCCACAATCTCATGACGCAGGTTATTCACTTTTTCTTGGATCTTTCTTTTAGATGGCTCGTCATCCGCGTATTTCGCAGCGTCTGAATATTGCACCAATGCTTTTTGCAAAAGATTTGAACGGAGATAAGCATCACCCAAATGTTCAAGTATAGTAGGCTCATTCGGCTTCAGGCGAGCCGCTTTTTCCAATTGGACGACAGCTTCGTCGACTCTCCCTCTCGTGAAGAGATACCAGCCCCAACTGTCTTGAATATAGCCATTATCCGGTCTTAGAACGAGGGCCTTCTTCAGAAGTTTTTCGGCATCATTCAAACGAACTCCCTTTTGGGTCCATGTATAGCCAATATAATTCAGTGCATCTACATTCTCTGGATTCAATTTGAGAATCGCCTCCATCTGTTCGAGACCCTTTTCTACGGTTCCTTCTCGATCATAAAGACTGCCTAAATAGTACCTGATTTTTTCGTCCTCTGGAAATTCCTTCAATGCCTTAACTAAAATGGAAATTGCCGAACTTACGCTTTTACTATCCTCCTCTAGGCTTGCCTGAAATAAATAGAATCCCGCGTTTTTTGGAGCCTTGCCAATTGCATCTTTCAAATACGCTTTTGCAGCAGGAACACGGTTCGCTTGCTTCATCAAAAAGGCAGCATGCAGGGCTGCATCTCCGTAAAGTTTAGACTCAGGTTTTATGAGCTTCAACTCTTCGACAGCAAGATCTAACTGTTTGGTTTCTTCATATAAGCTGCCTAAGTAGTAATGAATCCGATCTGAACCTGGACTCTTCACAAGAATATTTTTGAATATTGAAATCGCCAGATCGTATTGCTTCAGCTCCATATGCACCAAGCCAAGTTTTACCCTGGTATTCAAATCCTCGGGATCAGCTGCCTCAATAAATTGCAAAAATGGGATCGACTGCTGGTATTTCTCTTCTTTCAGATAAATAGTGGCAATGCGACTCGCTGCGGCTGTGTCTTGAGAGTCCTCGTAAATTTCACGATAAACCGTAATGGCCTGCGCATTCATTTCCTTCTCTTCATAGAGATATCCGAGAGCAAGTGCAGCCTGACTAAATCCCGGTTTTATATCCATCGCTTTTCTATAAGCAATGACCGCATCTTTGAAGTGATCTAGCTGCTGCTCAGAACGCCCTAGATAATAGTAGGCTAGAGCAGATTCCCCATTTTTTTTTGTAAATTGACGTAGAACTAATGCCGCCTGATCCAGTTTTCCATCTTCTGCCAATACCTGCGACTTGTAGACAACTGCTTCTTCATGCTTCGGATCGATCTTCAGGATATGGTCGTATTGGGCAAGTGCCGACTGGGTCTCGTGACTTGTGGAATACAATCCAGCTAAAATCATCCGAGCATCTTGATAGTTTGGGTCCAACCGCAATGACTCTTTGCATGCATCCATCGAGGCTGAAAGCATTCCTTTTTTAACGTATTCAGTTGCCAATCGTGCATAAACGATTGCTGAACTCGGATCAAACATGAGAGTCAGCTTATACTCTTCAATCGCTCGGTCGGGTTCGCCTTCAGTAGAATAGGCTTGCGCTAAACTAAAATGATATTCAGCCGAGGCCTCTGTGTTGCGGCGAACGTGCTCCGTGTCTGTTTTTATCCCCAATTTACCCCCCGATCCGACTGCGCGCTGAACCGCGGGCATTCCTGTAGCATTTGCTACCTCGATTGCCAGGAGGATTCCTCCAAATAGTACCACCATCATCGATACAGAAAAACGCATTCTCATCCGGCGTGTTCCCTTCAACTCTCTATCGACCCATTCAGAAAAAAAGTGAATTCAGATAAATTTCACCTTTGCTCACCGTTTGGAACATTAACTGCAACGTCCCAAAAACAACTCCAGTGCCGTCTCCTTGGGCGATCCAAAGGGCATGATTGCTAGGGTGCGTCACGGGGGCATTTTCGATCTTTTACAACTTTGTGAGTACAACACTTGACATTAGCGCTGCAGGTTGTTACTTGGCTAGGTGAGTATCTATGACACGTTGTGGCTCACGCGCTGCAATGAGTAATAGCACTTAGGGTAAAAGATGGAACAAGGGGGATTTGTTTCGTTTTTTCCGGGACCTGGAGTGAAATTATTTTTTTCACTCCATCTTTCTGCCCATAAAAAAGAAGATGATTCAATTAGGGGGAATCATGAAAGAAATCAAGATCATTAAACGTTATCAAAATCGTAAACTTTACGACACTCACGAATCCAGCTATGTCACATTAGATGAGATTTCGAAGATGATTAAGGGGGGAGAAGATTTGCGAGTGATTGATAATAAAACCAAAAACGACATCACTGCTGCTACTTTGACTCAGCTACTTTATGAGAGCGAGCGCAAGGCGAAAACGCAGCCATCCGTTGAGCTATTGAAAGATATCATTCGCCATGGGGACGGGTCGTTTTCAGGCTATATCCAGACAAAGATGAATTCAGAAATTGCAAGCTTTGATCAGGACTCTAGCAAGGACGAAAGTATCGCAAACGGCAACCGTGCGGCCGCTTTGAATCAGTAAAGTCAAAATATAAACAGACCTCAAAAGTCAATTTATATTCAGTCAAATCATTTGCGCGCCGAAGCTTGTATCTGATATCTTTTTAGTATGTATTCAAGATATCCGAGAAAATTCAGCGAACAATCCAAATCGAAACCTAGTACTAGAGCATCAGTCGAAGTAGCGCTTTTAGGTTGTTGGATATTTTTGATGCTCAGCCCTCAAAGTAGCGCTTCGACTGGCTCTGGTTCTAGTGGGTCCCCACAATCGAACTGGTCTAACACAGACCCCAACTCTGCCGTACACAAAAACGTCGCGCGGAGTCGCGACCTGAATTCATCCAGCACAGACATTGCGCCTTTGACACCTGGCTCTCATAATATTGCACTCGACTTAGGCCAGGTTTTCCTCATGGGTGATTTAAACAAATATTCAGATAGCCTAGGCACTCAGTTGCATTACACTTACGGGGTGAGCGATCTTCTGGCCTTTGACTCGAGCCTGGGTTATTCACAGCACTCCAATGGGCAATTTTCGATGATCACAGCCCTCACGGGAGTCCGACTTAATTTAAGCTGGTATGACAAAATCATCCCTTATGCAGTTGCAGGACTAGGCTTCTATCGCCCCAGCTACCAAGACAATACGGGTGGAGGGTCCACAAACAATACGAATGGATTTGGGCAAAGCAATGGAGCCCCAAATGTATCGGCCATTCTATTTGGTTTGCACCTAGGCCCAGGAATCGACCTCGAGCTGAGTCGCAATATGTTTTTTGGAGCGGCAGTCACCTTTCACAGCATGTTTGGCAATAAACAGACCTGGTCTAATGGCAACACACTGAATGTAGGTGGAACCTATACATCCTTTTTCCTTCATATCGGGGCCAGCTTTTAGAGTCATGGCAATA
>JANNCA010000009.1:0-9342 GCA_031386075.1 Oligoflexia bacterium | reverse complement strand
TTTCCTTCCATCACAGGCTTGGCGGCATGCGGACCGATATTACCCAGACCCAAAACTGCTGAGCCCTTGGTAACTACGGCGACTAGGTTTCCCTTGGAAGTATACTCATAAGCTAGGTCTTCCTTCTCCGCAATCATCCGGCAAGGTTCCGCCACTCCAGGAGAATACGCTAAAGAAAGATCATATTGGGTGGAGACAGATTTAGTAGGAACAACCTCGATTTTACCTTTTCTCCCAGAGGAATGGTAAGCCAACGCTTCTTCATAAATAGTCATGCTTTTACTGCCTTTTCCTGTTTACTCAGCTGTGGGTATTACGCTCTCTACTTTAACCCTCCATTTAAATCATAATTCGCACAGTGCATCCAGAACTTTCAACAGCCGTAATCAGGAGGTCCTAAAATCAGGGTGAGACCCAAAAACACCCTCTCAGTTACAAAAAAATGGAAACGAGCTGTGATTGAAGTGAAAAAATGAACCCGATTTATTCACTTTATTATTTTAATTCCATGGAACACAGGATCGACAATACCGATTCTCCTGTAGAGTACGCAATAAACGAAAAATGAGCGGAAAAATCGAGTTTTTAATATTCTAATTTTGACTTGAAGACACGTTTTATAAAAGAAGGGCGTTTTAAAAAATACTCTTCGTTGCGAGATCTAAATCTTTAGCGCCAACAAGAATTTTCTGAAACTCTCTATCCGAAATGGAAATGGATCGCAACTCCCTTTTCAAACTTTCAATCCACTGCTTCATACTCTCAGCCCGCAGCTTTCCTTCCTTTCTTCCGGCCTCGGTCTGAAGGGTCTCAACCGTTCTAAAAAGTTTCTGATCAAAATGATCGAGCGTAAACATAGAATCATCTGGCAGACGATTGACACAAAACGGATCATCCGACTCATAAAAATGCCGCCCCAATAGGCCCGCTGTAGCAAAACATCGCGCCACTCCAATTGCCCCAAGACCATCGAGTCGATCCGCATCCTGAACAATTTTAGCTTCTAAAGTCCGACAGGAAATCTTAGCACTAAAACTATGGGCTTCAATTGCATGGTAGATCTCATCTAAAAGCCCTTGACCATATTCATAATCCCTCAAAAATTGAACTGCCGAAAGGGCAGAGAGCCGAGAAGCGAAAGATCTCCTCGGATCACTCTTTGGAATAATCACACAATCATGGAGCCAGGCTGCAGGAATGATCACATTCAAATCACCCCCTTCTACCTCTGTAATTTGTTTAGCCATGGAGACTACCCGCTCAATATGTAAAATATCGTGAGCAGGGTCCTCGACTGTAACAATCGATAAAACTTTCTCTCTGAGAATGGGTTCAATTAAAATAGGGCTCATGTTCTTAAAGTGAACCTCCGATTTATCAATAGCAAATTCCCCCATTTTGTCAAAATTTTTGAAAGTGAATATAATTCATTTTTTTCAATAGATTTTTTCTTACAGGGGAACAATTTTCCTAGAGTAGAAAAAATCACACTTTCCAGTTCATTTTCCTACTGCTGATCCCACCCCTCTTTGGCCGTCCTCGGGATCCAAACCAACTGAGTTTCTGCGATGATCGTTAACATAGTGGGAACTAGACTTTTCGTCTTGATCTCCTGAATCTACTGAAAACAATAATCCACCATACATTAGATTTATTTTTGACCAGTTTTTAAAACACAATAAAACCAACTGAAGGTTAAAATCATCGAACAGTTCTTCTGATAGCTCTTTAAATTCAACATAGCGAAACAATTCTTTAGATTCTCTTTCTTGAACCAACCGTACAGCTGCCTTTTCCTGGTAATCGAGCAAAGCTTTTTGCAATTGAACACTGGGATTTTCGTACACTTTCTCTACCACAACTCGCATTGAATCTCTCAAGGCGAGTTCTGTTTTCATTTTATTTTGTTCTGTTTCGATTTTTATTCTTGATTTGAATTCCTCTTCTCTTAAAAAAGTAATGTAATCTAAAACAGCTCCCACTGGATGATCAACAGAAAGGGTTCTCTCTAGATCGATGAGGCGTTCTTTTATTTTGGATTCACGAGTGGACGATTGCATGGTTAATTTATTAATAATTTTTTTAGATACTTTTATTAACAACGATATGTCGATAGTTTTTGGAATTTTTAATTCTTTTTTTGATGTTGAAATTTTATTAAATTCTTTACCAGAAACACATTCAGATATTACCGATGAACTTATTGAACCAGGAGAAGAGGCACTTAAACTTTCAATACTAGAATGAGATGAAACACTGCTTTCGGAGTGATCTGAAAATTCGTCTCGAATAGATTCGAGTGCGCTTATTTCGGTCTCAAAATCAGACATATTTTTTTTAGCAGCTGAATCGATAGATCCTCGTAGAAGGCGTCCTGTAACAGTCCTAAAATATGGATCTTTCATCACTTGATCGTTAAAGGATGTTTCTATTTTAATATATGTCTTTTTAAATTCTTCTATATTTTTTGTAAGTTCATTTTTTTTGTCTAGTCCTAAGTTTTTTTGGTTATCTATCGGAGCATCTTTTATCCACTGAATAAATGGAGATAAAATTTTGCTTTTCCGTTGAAGCTCAAACTGAATTTCCTTTAAAATCTGAAGATTCTTTTGAGTGATATTATCACCACTTGGCAAGGCATAAACTGTGATTCGACTATCCAACCGATCAACATGACTTTGAAGCGTCGTAAGTGCCGAAATCAGCTCGGACTTAAGGGTGTTGGCAGATGCTTTTTGCCCTAGAATAGAGTAAGTAAAAATAAACAATAACAAAAAATAAATAGATTTAAAATTCATGTCTTAACATATTTTTTAAGTTTCAAATTTCAACTAACTTTTCCAAATAATTACACAATTTTATTAATTGTATCATTAAATAAAAAAAATATATTTTGTTTTAATATTTATAAATAACTTATTCGAAATTCGGTATCTCACCCTTCCTAAAAAATACATTCAAGATTCCCGTCTCATCAGCCGATCAGGTATTGAAGAGGTCCATTTGACTGGAACTACACCTGCCTCCATCTTGTTGATTACCGATGAGCGCCTTTCTAATGAGAAGGCTGCTATTTTAATTCGCTGTCTCAGCCGTGTGCGTCAAAATTTTACAATCGAAACTATCCAAGGACACGAAATCACAGAGGAACAGCTTGTCCAAAAACTCAAGCAGGCAAAGGTTCAACTTATCCTTCTCCCCCTCCATCGATATCAGACCTGGAATCGTATAGATGGATTGTTAGGCACCAGGCGGACGAGTGGTCCTACAGTCGCGGGTTACTTCTGCGAGGCTGTCCCCTTTTTTGCTTTGACAGATCCCACAAACCAACAAAGAAAGATCATCTTTGATTTTCTTAATCTGACCGCTGAGGAAATTTTGATTCTGGTTCGATCTTTACTTCAAGAGAGTGAAAGGTCCGGAATCAAGCCCTTATTGCCACCCAACACCCCGATTTATTGTGAGAACTGGTATGGCTGTCAAGGACAGGGCAATCGGACTGATTACGTTCTAAATATTCCAGAAATAATCAAATCTGATTGGATCAAAAGATCTAGTTCAATTAGAATCATTCTTTCTGCACTCTGGGGCCTTGTCTACGAAGAGGGCCCGGGCAAAGTGGGCTATGGCCAAACATCTGGCAGCACTATCACAAAGGCATATTTACAGTTAGCTGCCTCTAAACAGTGCCTGATCTTCAAACTTTTCTACTATACGATCCCTCATCAAACCCCTAGAGATGCGATCAAACAATTTTGGCCCGATAAAACGAAACCCGCTCGGCCAGGACAGCTTCTCTTAAAATATGCTGATTTTTTGCGAGTCCATACGATTCACGAGACCTCGGACATCGAGATTGTGGTTGGACTATTTCCGTCCGCTCCAGCAGAAGTAGCTCCGGATCAAATTCACACTCTCTGGATCGAGCCCCTGTCTGCTCGATTAGTCAGCGAACCCCCCTACGAAGCACCAGGCCCCCATGCTCCTCACCTGAGAGCCCTCCCCGTCGTTTCACTAGAAAGCCCTAAGCCTAGAATTGTAGACAAACTGAAGAGCGGGCCCGATCCAGCAAATGACCGGATAGTTCATGAAGCAACCTCTAAAATCAGGGAACTCAAAGCAGTCATCCGTGAACGCGAAGCAACCATCCAAGAGCTGCGCTCAGGAGGCGTAGGATCTTCTCCTCCACTACCCCCGCCGGATGCAGAAGGACTCCTCGAAGCATTTCAACTCAAGTACTTTGAAGCACGTTTTCAAATTCGGCAATTTGAAATTCAAATTCATGAAATCCAAAAAAAGGGAGCTAATAGTGAACAAGTTAAGGAATTGCGCCTAAAGATGGAAGCCTTGGCAAATCGAGAAAAGGCGTGGATTAAGGAAATCATGAAAACTCTAGAAAATTACCATCAATCCAACCAAAAGCCACAAAAAAAATAACAATAAAACTATGGCTGAAACCGGACAAAACAACGAAATCGCAGCTTATTTTAAAGCTAAAATTACCGACCTTATTCCGAATAGACCTCTCGAATTCAACGTCTTTCTTTTTTTGAAAATTAATAAACATATTATTATTTTTAAAAAAAAAGGAGATGTTCTGACTTTGGAATTTATTGATAAATGTATTTTAAAAAAAATGTCTGAAATATGGATCCATGAAAGCGAAAAAATTCTATTCCAAAAGTATCAAATGAGTTCTTCAGCCAACTCAAACTCCTCATTAGACAAGACCTATGAAGAAAAAATGATTCAACTTCTGAGCTTACCTCTCCCTTCCGACACTCACGCCGAAGGAGTAAAACCCAACCCGATCGACCTGAAGAAAAAAACAGCATTACTTGCAAAATACGCTCGCATGATCCTTCAAAGTGCTTCTGGACAAGTAGACCTTCAAGCCCAAGAGAAGGCCCACCTAGCCTCCCGTTCTACCGTCAAGAATATTTTAACTACTATCTCAAATGCGACTTTGAATCTGAGCGGCAACAACTCACTTTTGAAGGAGCTCTGGGCCGTGGCAGAACATAACCCTGAACTCACTCACTCGGCAAATGTCGCGACTTATTCGGTTCTTTTTGCATTTGCAATGGGTCAATCCAATCAAGAGTTAATTACAGACCTTGCACTCGCCGGACTTCTCCACGACATCGGGTTATCACAGATCCCTCTCAGTGCGGCATCCCAGCCTTGGAGCTCCTTCACCCCCGACCTGCAGCAAGCTTACTGTAGTCACTTGACTGCGGGCCTGGAGATGATCAATGCGTTTGGATCTGATGTCCCAGAACGAGTGAAACAATTCGTCCAAAAGCATCATCAAAAATTTGATGGCACTGGCTATCCGGATGCTTCCCCAGACCTGAGTTTTGATCTACCTTCTCAACTCCTTGCCATGGCTGAACACATTGACTCCGTTGCGTCAGGGCAGTCAGATGGAATTCCAAAAACCTACCAGGAAACTTTGATTATTTTGGAAAAAATAGAAAAAAATAAAAAATTTCCTGAATATTTTAATCCTGAGATCTTTGACTCAATATTCAAATGGACACGCCAGAGCTCAAGCTGATAGAGTTCATAAAAACGCTTGAATTAATCCGTGAGCCATCATCGAATACCCTTGCGCTGAATCAGCTGAGACTTTCTCCACTCCCTGGCCACCGAATACTAAGGCACCTACAATTTCTTCCTCAAAACCAGGCGGGACATCCTGCTCAGAATTATTTTGCCCTGTCCTTCGCCGAATAATGGGGGCGACTAAAGTCCCCTGGACTGTCACCTGAGGGAAAAACTCAACCACTCCAAAACTCGTGGGATATTGCCCCTCGCTGCCGTCTAAAGTGTTTGCACATTTCCAATGCCCCAGCTTAAGAAACCAAAGCTCCGTTCTTACACCATCAAACGAACCACTCACGAATTGACAAAAACTACGAGCCATCTCTTTGGCTGAGCTACTCACCTGAACTTCTGGTGGTTGAGCCGATAATTTTATCAGTGACCAGAACCGGCAGATCAGCTCTGACATGAGCAAACTCAGTGCTAAGGGACTTAACCGGGGCTGAGTCAATTCGAGCGTCAAGGCTCTGTCTAGAACAGGAACATTGAGTTTAAAATTTTTCTTAAATTCGGCTAACGCTTTTTTTCTTTCCTCAAGGGAGAAAACGGGTTCAGGAGCTTCCATGTTTTCTAGGTAGCGCTGAACTTCTGAATCTAGTTTAGAAAAAACAGAGATCTTCACTGGGGTCCATCCGCGAAAGATCCAATGTTTTTTTCCTGCCGAAACATACTCCGGGGAAACTTTCCCTGAATAGACCCAATAATACTCCATTTTAGAAAAGGGAATCGCCTCACTGAGTTCGTTGATGTTCGCAAAGGGAATATAGATGTACTTTTGTTTAAGGGCCTTAGAACTGGAACTTGCCCCAAACTCGGTCCCAGGCTCTCCTACGATTCGCCACTTACCCGGTGGATTTCCGAACTGAGCGGCATCCAGACGAAAAAGAGTCTGGTCCCCCTTTGAAGAGCCAGACAAAGGTTTGGTCGACTGAGGGTCTATTCCTAATAGTTGAATGGCTGATTGAGAATCGGAGGCAACTAGAAGTACCCCTTCCGAATCAAGCGAAACCTTAGTTGCCAAGACGGTAGATATTCCATTCTCACTTGCTGCAGTGAAGTTAAACTGAGGATTTTCAGAAACAAAAATCCAAGCTCCTTTGTCAATTTTTGGGTCAAACTTCGGCTGAAACCCAACAAACTCCCAAGTTCCGGGATCTAAAAGATAAGGATCTCGATCTGGGTTATTCGAGACCCAACGCCAAAATTTTTCACCCCCCCCTTCACTTTTTTTTCTTTCAGCGTGCACAGCGACTTCAGCCCAATGGCCATAGGCCGGTGATGGACCCAGCAATCGAATAATCCAGTGGCCGTTGATCCATTTAGGGAGGCGACCCTCCAGAAGCCAAAAGTCACTTTGTAGAGTAAGAGGCTCGATCAAGCGGACTTTGTGTTCATTTTTTAACCCCCGCTTTGGATCGAGAGTGGCTTCATTCGCCAATGAAGCTTTGATCTTCTTGGACTCAGTTTCTTTTTCTAATGCTGAATATCTTGAAGCTTGAACCTCAAAAAGCGGTAAGGCACGAATCGCAGTTTCCGAGTTTTTAGACACGGTCAAAATCCCAGACGGATCTATACCTACTTTCTCACCCTTGCACTCACCCCTAACATAAAACATCAGCTCAGGCTGAACACCTACCAACCACCAAGTGTCTTTCTTAAACAATGGGCTTTGACCTTTGAATCTCCAAACTCCTTCTTTTTCTTGGAAGGGATGGCGCAACCGATTCACCGGTGTCCATATCCAATTCTCTTCTGATCCCTCCATCTCAAATTTTCCAACCGACGGAGCTGGGCCCTTCATTTTAACTAACCATCGACGGCCAATACGCCTGGGAGACCCTTCCGGATAGAACCAAAAATCACTTTCGATCGCGAGTGGAGGGAGGTAACGAAAAAGCCCAACGTTTGACTCCTTGGCTTCAAATCCTAACCCTAAATCTCGTGCTAAACTTCGACCCGATGAATCCGGCTTCACTTCCTGAACTAAATTCAACTGGATCAGAGCCTTGATCGAGCGATTCAACTTGAAAATTAAACTTTTTGAAGGGATCGGCTCTCGAATGACTTCTTGACACCCAAAGATAGACAGTTTTTGCAAAACCGAGATCTGCTCAATATAGGTGGTAATAATTGGACGTACCCGCTCTAACTCAATGGATTCCTTCAAAAATTTCAACATCGTCACATGCTTGACGACGTCTCTGAGTTCAATTGCATGAAAAAGAAGAACACAGCGATCGAATTGATTGGCAATCGAGACCGCCTCGAGTGAAGTCGCGCACTCCACGAGCTGGACTTCATTGGCTGAACCTAAATACTCAATAACTTCCGGAAAAGTAGGCCCCCACGGTCTGATGACCACTACGGGTACTCGGCCATCTTCCTGTACAATGCCCTGTTCCATTCCAGTAGTTACTTCGGAAGAATTGTGTCCAACCATAAAAAAATTCTAGGATTCTTGCATATAGTTTTGTCTCTGTGACATTATTTACTGCGGAGCGATATGAGTCCAGCCACTGCCCACCAGCCGCCATTCGAAAGCTCAAAGGGCCAGCGCTGGTTGGCGTGGGCTTTGTTCCTCGTTTTAACGCTCCTACTCCATTCTCTGATATTTCTCGTCCACCTGCAATGGAGCCCAGGAACTGCTTCCCCTCCATCGGTCACGATTCAACAGGTCAATCCGAATCAGATCGAAGCGATTCGAAAACAGTGGCGCCAACAAAAATTCCTCCTCGATACTGACAAAGCAAAAACCAAAGACAAAACCCCACCTTCACCTGACGCCCGCTACCTGTCCGACCGCAATCAACATGCCCAAAAGGAGACCCGCGCCACTGAGACGGTCGAAGTTCCAAAACTCGGAAATCCCAGGGCCTTAGACAAATCAGATCAAACCAAGAAATCTCAACCGGCAAACAGAAAAAGCCTGACCCAAAAACTTCCACAACTGGGAAATTTAGGGATCCCCATGCAACTCAAGAGTGACCCTCTCCCCACTGAGGAGAGCCCAAAAGGCGGAAATCTCTACATTCCAGATAGGACCGTGGCATCCGGTAGCGAAAATCTCCTCAATTCTCAAGAATCTACCTTTTATTCTTTCTATGAGCGCCTCTATGAAGCAGTCGTTCCGATTTGGCAGAGTCGATCGAGGGAAACTCACCCTCGCAATCGAATTCTGGGGGGTGAATACACAACAAGCGTCGACGTTGTCTTGGACGAAAGTGGGAATTTAGTGTCCATTCGACAACTCCAGGGCTCTGGGATTCCTGAGTTCGATGAAAGTGTTGAAAAATCCTGGCGGAAGGTTCAACGTTTTCCAAATCCGCCCAAAGGATTACTGAATCAAGAAAGACAAGTACACATTGGTTGGTCTTTCATAGTCCGAGTAGGAGAGGGGATCCAGCTGGATTATCTCCCACCAGAGAGAACCTACTAATGAAAGCCTACTCCAACCCCAGAATCGACCCATTTTGGAACTAGCCAACGATCAGCTGGCGCAACTTTGGAACCACCTCAACCTCGATCGGGTACCTCTATCTTCAAGAAAGGCTACAAAATAAACCAAAATCACCCTCATTAACTTCTCATTCATTGTACCTGTCATTACCTAAGTATAAGTAAAATAAGACTAAAAAAATAGAATCCACAATAAATTCATAATATTGATCAAGTGATAGGTTTTTGGCACAACCATTGCTTAAGTAGTCACTCGTAAGGCTGCTTTCACCATCGAGA
>JANNCA010000419.1:0-1859 GCA_031386075.1 Oligoflexia bacterium | reverse complement strand
CAAGACCCGCACTCGCCAGTGAGAGAGCGCAAGAATGTATTCACAGCCTTCTGCAACTCCTTCAATCACGAAAGGGTGTCGTATTTAACCGCTCCGCGAGTCAAAGCCTGGTTTTTGGAAATGCAGGAACAGAATGAGTATTGTGAGCGCAACCTCAACGCCATCAAGTCACTGCTCAATCATTTCTTCAAATTCCTCGTAACTGAACGATACTTGAAGGAGAACCCACTCGATAAAATTCGCTTTGCGCGTAGATGCCCACCCACCCGACAAAGAGTGATCTTGAGTCGACTGGAGATCATCTCGATGCTTGAGACACTTAAAACTCAAAGTCCGGCGATTATCTACCCATTCATCTTCACCCTTACCCATATAGGTGCAAGGCGTGATGAGATCCGGTGCCTGAAATGGAATGATGTTGATTTTGCCAATAGCTTGATTCACTTGAGATTTACAAAGAATGGGAAGGCTCGAAGCATCAAGATGGATACGGTACTGAGGGAGCTACTGCAAAGCCTTCCAAAGACTCATGAGCGGGTTTTTATGAACCAATTCGGAAGGCCGCTCAGTGCGACTCAAGTGGACGACGCTCTGATCAGGCTTCAGAAGAAAGTTCCAACTATGAAACGGTGGCGATGTCACGACCTGCGCCATTCATTCGCCTACAATTACCTCAAGCAAGGCGGCGATATGTACCGACTTCAGGCGATTTTAGGGCACAGGAGCATCGATGTTACGATTGATCTTTACGGGCAGTTGCAAGCGGTGGATGTGGATGAGTTGAATTTATATTAGCGTCTATCGCTCTGTAGTCATTTTAAAAATTATCCATCCAAAAAAAACTGCGAAACTAATAAATGCGGAAAATATCGAATAAAAGAGACGTTTATAATATTTTGAACATTGTTTTTTTAATTGAGCTACTTCAGGATCGATAGAGAATTCTGTTCCAAATATTATTTCATTATTTTTATGTTGAGCCGTTGTTGTTATGTCCCAACCATTTCCCTGCAATGAGTAGAAATCAAAAAATTTGAACTTAAATTTATTTGAATACTTTCCAAGCGCCTTTCTCAATTTTGGAAGATAGTAGGCCAGACGTATCCAGGAGTAGAAAAACGTAAGAAGACAGCCAAAAAAAACTACCATACCAATAGAACAGTAAACTTTTACAAAAACTTCTATGTCCATATTCATTAGAAGCATTCTTTTTGGCTTGAGTTAGGCATACCACTCCAAGAATTAACGGGAGTGGTGCTCGAACCAGTGCTTTGATTGTGGGTAGGCGAGCTAGAATTCCCACTCAACATATTTCCAAATATTGACTCAGCATTATGGCCAATATCTGAAAATGACCATGATTGGGAAAAGCCTCTTTGCTCATGACCTTCAAGGCCGCCACCACCGTGTATAGAGTACGACATTCCACTTGAACTAATGCCATCAATATTGGTCGATTTTACGTGATCGACTCCTAACCCTAGTCCAAATTGACCACTAAATCCTCGTACTTCTGTTTGACTATAACTCGTTGTAACCGCTCTATCGCCAGAAATAGAAACCGACCCACCCACGGAAGCACCTAGACCCGTTCCAGGACCCATGCCACCAGAAATATTGAATCCTGATGAGAATCCCAATTCTTTATCGTGGCCAACTAGACCACTTAAACTCAATGAAACACTCAAACCCAATACATTTGCAGAGACTTGTCCTGTTAAACTTGCAACAGTCAACCCACTCGGATCCACAAAGTTCACTGGATTATTCCTAGCATAACCATAGAGATTGCACTCGACTGGGCTATCCACGCACTTTTCTGGGTGCTCCAGGAACAGTGGATCGGGACTCAAAAATCG
>JANNCA010000368.1:0-12221 GCA_031386075.1 Oligoflexia bacterium | reverse complement strand
TGAGAGTACTCGAATGAGTATTGCAGAAGTACAGGTTCGAGAGCGGTCACCTATTTCTGCAGAAGAACTCGTTCGAGATGCTCCTGGGCGTTCCAAGGGGCGAGGCTTGTGGCTTGCGCTAGATACTTTAACAGACCCTCATAACGTGGGTGCTCTATTTCGATCTGCCTCTTTTTTTGGAGTTGAGGGAATTATCATGACGCAAGACCGGTCTTCTTCTTTAACTGCAACCGTTTATGATGTAGCGTCGGGAGGGATGGAGTATGTTCCATTTGCTGTCCATACTAATCTGCAGCGGGCATTTGAAATAGCGAAAGAAGCCGGGTTGTGGATTTTAGGGACTTCTGAACATTCGCAGGCAAGCTATCAATCGGTGCAGCGGGATAGGCCGTGGCTGCTGGTTTTGGGAAATGAAGAAAAAGGGATGCGAAGATTGACTGAAGAGGCTTGTGATGTTTTGTGTGGAATCCCTTGTGCTGGGAAAACGACCTCATTGAATGTTTCAGTAGCTGCGGGTATACTGATTTCACATTTGACCGCTGTTTCCTAGTGAAGACACTCTTTTGGGCGCTGTTGAGGGTTCTGTGTTGGGTACTGCTGCGAATTAAGATTACTGTTCCTGCAGTTAAGATTTCCCACCCAGAGCGTACATTTTCGTTTAATTGAGGATTTCAGAAATCCTTTGAATTTCTTTTGGAATCCAGGGTTCTAATTTTTTAAAATGGTCTAGGTCCAGTTTTTTGAGATTAAAATAGCAAACGGCCCGGACTGAATTTGGAAAATTCTCGGTTTTTGCGCAGTCTTCGTAAAAGCCAATTCCTATTGGTTTAAGCGAAGAATCAAGTGCCAGCATGGATGCAATTTTTCCAATTTTTGAGGCGGCTTCGATGATCTGAGTGGGGGTGTTGTGGACTTCTTCATCGGAAAGTTTTTGAAGGTCCTCGATTGTTGGAATTGAACGAAGCGTTCGATTTGCAATGTTTTGGAAGTTTTCTATTATAGAAACATTACTTGCAATGTTCTGATCTTTTTGGCTCTGGAGGGGAAGAGATGGATTGAGTAGTATTGTGCCGGTAGAAGGGTTTTGTTGCATCTGGAGGGGGAGTATCTGAAGAGATATCCTGGGTGAAGTGGGCGTCAGGGTTAAAAGCAAAGTAAAGCCAATCAAACTGCTGATAGCTCCTATTCCTATAGTTATTTTATTTTTGATTGCCAGGCGTCATTTCCTTTTTGATGGGTTGCCTCTGGGGTGGTGTCTGCTACATCAGGATCCAGATCGTTACTGAGTCGTTTGTTAAGTTCTGAACTGAGTTCTAGAGTGCTTGAAGTATTTTTAGGATCGAAATTCCCTTGTATGCGACTCAGGTAGTCTCCATAGATGAGCCTGAGCTGAGTTTTCTGGAATGCTTCGTCTAGATGCCCCTGGTGAAGGTTGTCATCATCAGGACTAGAGTGACTCAGATAAGTGTCTAGGTAGCTTCGAATAAAGAGAGCACCCAGCATATACGGGCCATTGAGATATCTATCACAAGCAAGTTTACCATGATAATCGCCCGATTGGCAGCGCACGTGAGGAAATCCAAGGGTCCCCGCGACGTCATTACCGTATTCGTGCCAAGCTTCATGGAAAAAAGTCGCAAGCCTTAAGAGCACCGAAAGGGTGTCGTCAGGGCCTGAGGAGTTCCCAAAGAGCCCCTTTCCCTCTTGGATAATTCCGACAAGTGGACTGTTGATCGTGATTTTTCCAACCCCTGGAATAGCCATCAGCTCTATGCGTCCCTTCTGCTTAGAGTAAATATAAACAGCTGAGCCGATATTTGACATAATCACTTGTGGACTGTGATTCTCTGGACCGGTAAGGCGAGTGTTCTGAGTGTCTAAGGAAAGTGATCCTTCGACGTCAAAATCCTTGGATACAAGGATTTTGACGTGGGTCAGTATCCAGCCCAGAAGCGATCTCGACGAGAGATCAGGTAATTTTAAGATCTTTTGGAGATTCAGGGAGCTTGCGGAGGATGTGAAATTTAAATTTTTTAAATAATTAAAATCACTTCGGATTCGTTCCTGTTTGGCGGGGGGAAAGTCTGAATCAAAGCGTAGGCTACTCATGAAAAGTTGGCCTTCAGTTCCTTCTGCTGGCCCACAGCCCGGAGAAAAGGAGAAACTCAAGAGTGTGGTGAACAGGGCTATCAAAAGGAGCTCTATTTTTTCCGACTTTTTCTTTCGCACCTTTTTAGATCACCTCATCGGGAGATAGGGTTTAGCATAATAAAACCATTTTAGTCAATTTTTATTCGGTGTCGGAATTTTTCATGGATAGAGCTCAAAAAATAGATTTCAAAAGATATATCAAAAGATATAAACGATGCTAGCCCCCAAGGCGGGAGAAAGGGCGCCCACCTGAAAGTTGGTGGTAGTGTTAGGGCTAGTATTGATCAGAACAAATGTGGGTCCACCATCTAAATGTACGTTAACATGCGATATTCCTGGCAGTTCAAAGTGGAATCCAGCAAGAGCACTTAGGGTCATGGCGAAGGCCGGGCCCTGAATGCTCTCACCATTGATGCTCGCCAGGCCAAGACCTCCACCGATATGGAATCCTGCTCCACGGCTTTGGGCAACGGTACGTTTATAGAAAAGTGCGAATCCAATATTGAATGGGCTTGTATTAGGGATCGAAAAAAAACCTTGAAGTGCGTCGGCTCTTGTCAGGTCGTAAATGCTCGTAAGAGCAGCGGAACTTCCAGGAATTGTGCTTTGAATCGTCGAAAATCCAACAGAAATTCTGCCTTTTTGAGCAATCGAGGCAGAGTTACCCGCCTCTGTAGAGGATTGGCTGTATTGGATGGATTCGGCGTAACTCAAGGTTTGAGCCCCGAATTCAAAAAAACCTAATCCAATCAACCCCAGTGCTGTCGGACTTATTTTTTTATTCATCATAAGGGTAAGTTCCAGGAAGTATTCTGCAATTTAGGGCTGAAGTTCACGCTCATTTCTTAAAAAAAAAGATAAGCGAATGAAATCACGGCCAAATATTGCTTAGTTCTGAGGTGATTACAAGAGGGTGTTTTGTTAGTTTTTATTTTTTTTCATCAGTTGAACAGCACAAATTTAGACATAATGCATTATTTAACAGATTGGACATTGACTTTTATTGAAAACGGTGGAATTTTGCACAGCTAAATGTCGGCTTACTATCAAGTGAACAGGCTCGTTCTGTTCAAGTTGGTGGGTATGAATGTGCTGGAGTAGCTCAGTTGGTAGAGCAGCGGTTTTGTAAACCGCAGGTCGTGGGTTCGAGTCCCTTCTCCAGCTCCATAATATAAGTGTTGATATTTTTTGTGGTTACGGAGAGATACCCAAGTGGCCAAAGGGACCAGACTGTAAATCTGGCGGCGTTAGCCTTCGAAGGTTCGAATCCTTCTCTCTCCACCATTGATCTGAGCGCGGGAGTAGCTCAGTTGGCTAGGGCATCAGCCTTCCAAGCTGAGGGCCACGGGTTCGAGTCCCGTCTCCCGCTCCAATTTTTCCCCAAAAACCGTTGAAATGCGGTTTTTGGGGTAGTCTTTTTGAATAAAGACACAATAGAGCTGAAAAACAATAGGAAATAGAGTACACATTTGTTTTTCCACTCTTGCAGCACTAGTGGTGATGAACGCTCTTGTAGCTCAGTTGGCCAGAGCACTCCCTTGGTAAGGGAGAGGTCATGGGTTCGAATCCCATCAAGAGCTCCAGATTTTAATAAACGGTCGTTAGGTTCCGAAATAACCTAACCCAACAGCGGAGGCCTAAAGAGGTATGTCGAAAGAGAAATTTGAAAGGAACAAGCCCCATTGCAATATAGGGACAATTGGACACGTCGACCATGGGAAGACGACGCTGACTGCGGCAATTACTACCGTATTGGCAAAAAAAGGACTAGCAACAGCTAGGGCTTATGACCAGATTGATAATGCACCGGAAGAAAAAGAACGTGGTATTACCATCAATACAACACACGTTGAATATCAAACCGAGAATCGGCATTACGCTCACGTCGATTGCCCTGGCCATGCTGATTATGTAAAGAACATGATTACAGGCGCGGCACAAATGGATGGTGCTATTCTTGTTGTGTCAGCAGCCGATGGCCCGATGCCTCAGACTCGCGAACATATATTGTTAGCCTACCAGGTGGGTGTTCCTGCTGTGGTTGTGTTTTTGAATAAATGCGACATGGTGGATGATAGTGAATTGTTGGACCTAGTTGAGATGGAAGTTCGTGAACTTCTGACATCCTACAAGTTCCCTGGCGATAAAGTACCTGTTATTAAGGGTTCAGCTCTTAAGGCAATGGAAGGTGACGTCGGAGAACTAGGTGAGCCCGCGATCTTGCAATTAATGGCTGCCGTGGATGCTTATGTACCACAGCCAAAACGAGAAAAAGATAAGCCATTTTTAATGCCGGTCGAAGATGTATTTTCTATCTCAGGTCGCGGAACTGTGGTTACGGGTCGCGTTGAGCGCGGTGTAGTCAAGGTGGGCGAGGAGTGCGAAATTATTGGTCTACGCCCTACGATTAAAACAGTAGTGACCGGGGTTGAAATGTTCCGGAAGTTACTTGACCAGGGTGAAGCAGGCGATAATATTGGTGCACTTTTACGCGGTACCAAAAAGGAAGAAGTTGAGCGTGGTCAAGTTCTAGCGCATGTTGGAACTGTGGCTCCACACAAGAAATTTAAGGGCTCTGCCTATATTCTTACCAAAGAAGAAGGTGGGCGTCATACTCCCTTCTTTAATGGCTATCGTCCACAGTTCTATTTCCGGACCACAGACGTGACTGGGGTGGTTAAGCTTCCTCAGAACGTTGAAATGGTTATGCCTGGTGATAACGTTGCGATTGAAGTAGAGTTGATTACACCTATTGCTATGGAAAAAGAGCTACGCTTTGCTATTCGCGAAGGTGGCCGTACGGTAGGCGCAGGCGTTGTTGCAGAAATTTTAGAGTAATCTAAATATTTCATTGAGTTGAATTGAAACCTGGATAGAGGAGATTCCCTGTCCGATCTAAAGTTCTGAATAAAAGGGGGAGGAAGCTTTTCCTTCCCCTAAATTCGGAAACAAAAATATGAGAAAGTCTGATTATGCGTGTTATCGTGAGTTTAGATTGTACAGATTGCAAACGAAAAAATTACTCGACCACCAAGAATAAGCAGAAAACAACAGATAAATTAGAGTTTAAGAAGTTTTGCAAATTTTGCCGAAAACATACTTCGCATCGCGAGGGTAAGTAATAATAGGGCAGTAGCTCCAACGGCTAGAGCAGCGGATTCCAAATCCGCGGGTTGTGGGTTCGAATCCCTCCTGCCCTGCCATTATTGAACTTGAAATTGGATTAAGCTATGGAAAGTCAACATCAAAAGTGGGTCAATCTCAGCTACCTTGTTCTAGCGGGCCTTGTGGGTTATGTGGTGTTTTCTGTATTTGGAAAGTTCGTTGGAGCTTACGATCTTGAAGCTCGGATGAGGAATGTTGATTTAGTTCTTCGGGTCTTTTCGGTAGTGATGGCCGGGCTAGCGTTTGTTGTTCTTTACCGAAATCAGAAGGCTAATCAATTTATGAATGAGGTGGTGGTTGAGCTTTCGCGCGTGACTTGGCCGACGCAAAAAGATACCACTTCTGCCACTTTAGTGGTCATTGTTATGGTGATCATTTCAGGGATGATATTGGGACTTTTGGATTATTGCTGGATCCAACTATTAAAGTCGGTTCTCTAAGAGAGGAGATGCGTGTGCCGGAGATTCAAGCGCAACAAGCGGGTGAAATGTCATGGTACGTAGTTCATACGTACTCTGGCTTTGAAAATAAGGCAAAGATTGCGCTTGAAGAGCGCATCAAGTCTTTGAAGAAGGAAGCTTTTTTTGGCGAAGTCATAGTGCCAGAAGAAAATGTAGTTGAGTTGGTCAAAGGGCAAAAGAAGACCACCAAAAGGCGTTTTTTTCCCGGTTATATACTCGTTAAGATGATTCTTAATGAGGATACCTGGCATATTGTAAAAAACACCCCGAAAATAACTGGTTTTGTGGGTGATAAGGTGAAGCCTGTGCCGGTCCCAGAATCTGATGTTCTGAAGATGACAAATCGGATTGCTGAAGGACAGGTTAAGCCGCGGCCTCGGATTTCTTTTCATGAAGGTGAAAATGTTCGAGTAGTGGACGGCCCTTTTTCTAACTTCAATGGAACCGTCGAAGACGTAAATCCAGATAAAGGAAAAGTAAAGGTACTGGTCAGTATCTTTGGTCGATCTACACCAGTAGAACTTGATTTTATTCAGGTTGAAAAAATTTAAAAAACCATGTTATAAGATGCGTTTTAGGATAATGCGCATTTGTCTGCCTAGATTTGGCAGTTGAGTACAGGAAGTACGTTAGAAAGGTAGCTTATGGCAAAAAAAGTTGTTGGACAAGTTAAACTCCAAATTCCCGGTGGCCAAGCCAATCCGGCACCCCCTGTTGGACCCGCTCTAGGTCAAAGAGGTGTGAATATTATGGAGTTCTGCAAGGCATTTAATGCAAGGACTCAAGATCAAAAGGGAATGATTATCCCTGTTATTATTACGGTGTATTCGGATCGATCGTTTACCTTTATTACGAAGACACCTCCTGCCTCTATATTACTGCTAAAAGCTGCAAAGATTGAAAAAGGTTCGGGAGAGCCGAATAAAAATAAGGTTGGAAAAGTTACGCATCAGCAGGTGGAAGAGATTGCGAAGCTGAAGATGCCTGATTTGAACGCAGGCAGTCTTGAAGCTGCTATGAGGACTATTTCGGGTACCGCTCGTAGTGCTGGCATTACGATAGTCGATTGATTTTGATTCAACGCTTTCGCTCAAGAAAGCGTCCTGACTTTTGGAGTTCATAAGTCAGACATAAATTGAAGTGGGAGTCATCTTCGGTTGACGTTTGAACCACGGAGGAATACGATGGCTGAAACTAAAAAACGAATTGGAAAGCATGGCAAAAAGTATCTTAATGCTCTTCAGAAAATTCAAGCCGAGAAAAACTATACTCTAGCTGAAGCATTTGGTCTGCTGCCTGAGATCGCTTACGCAACCTTTGACGAAACGGTTGACGTGTCGTTTAATTTAGGAGTCGACCCTAAGCATGCTGATCAAATGGTTCGAGGTGCCGTTGTACTTCCTCATGGTATCGGCAAGGTGGTTCGAGTTGCTGTCCTTGCAAAAGGTGAAAAAGCAAGGGAAGCTACGGCAGCCGGAGCTGATTTTGTAGGAGCCGAAGACCTCATCGAGAAGATTTCTGGTGGTTGGTTTGATTTTGATAAAATGATTGCCACCCCTGACATGATGGTTGCAGTGTCGAAGATTGGTAAAATTCTTGGACCTCGCGGACTGATGCCAAATCCTAAGTTAGGTACGGTGACGTTCGAAGTTTCTAAAGCCGTAAGGGAGCAGAAGCTGGGTAAGGTTGAGTATCGGACTGAAAAGGCTGGAATTATTCATGTAGCCATTGGGAAAAAATCGTTTGGCGCTGAAAAACTTAGAGAGAACTTTATTGCTCTTGCCTCAGTGATTCTTAAAGCAAAGCCGCCTACAAGCAAGGGGACTTACGTTAGGAATGTGACCCTTTCAACAACCATGAGTCCTTCGATTGCTATCGATCCCGTGGATGCGGTAGCTTCTACCGGCTTAGTGTGATTGTTTGTTTAAGAAATTAGGAATGAGAGGTTAAGTCATGAATCGTGTAGAAAAAGCAGAACTCGCTGCGACTTTAAAAGAGAAGTTTACTAAAGCCCAGGTGGCAATTTTTGCAGACTATAAGGGAATTACTGCTACACAGGCAGATGATCTTCGCCGTTCTTTGCGGTCACTAGACACTGAAGTTAAGGTTCTGAAGAATAATGTTGCTCGCTTGATTACCCAGGATGGCTCTTTAGGTTCTGAAGCGAAAGAGCTTATGGATTCAGTTGTGGGTCCAACGCTCGTTGCGTTCGCCTTTGGTGATCCCGCTGGAGTGGCGAAAATTGTTCACAAATTTGCTGTAGATAATGAGGCGTTCAAGCTTAAGGAAAGTCTCATGGGTCAGAAGCGAATTGACGTGTCTGAAGTTGAGACGCTTGCAAAACTTCCGAGTCGTGAAGTCTTAGTGGCGAAGCTCTTAGGCACGATGAATGCCCCCATTACAAACTTTGTTGGTGTGCTTGCTGCTGTACCCCGCAGTTTGGTTACAGTTCTGGCTGCTATTGAAAAGAAGAAGGCGAGTCCTCAGGCGTAGTGCGTCGGTTGAGGATAATCGGTTTCAACTAGCTGTTAGGATGACTGCTAGCAATCGGGTCCTAGAAAATGAACTAGAGGGACCAATGCCCAAAGTTATGATGGCCGCGGGCAAAGATGAAGTAGAGGTATAAAAATGTCGACAGCAATTAGCAAGGAACAAGTTGTTTCCTTTATCGAAAATATGTCTGTTCTTGAGCTTTCTCAGCTCGTTAAAGATCTTGAGACCAAATTTGGTGTATCTGCTGCTGCTCCTGTAGCGATGGCAATGCCAGGTGCTGCTGCTCCTGCTGCTGAAGTGAAGACTGAGTTTACAGTCGTTTTGATGGCAGCTGGAGATAAGAAAATCAATGTTATCAAGGAAGTGCGGGCTATTACAGGTTTAGGTTTGAAAGAAGCTAAAGACCTTGTAGAAGGCGCACCTAAAACCGTAAAAGACGGCATTACCAAACAAGAAGCTGAAGAGATGAAGAAGAAGCTAGAGAATGAAGGAGCGAAGGTCGAGATTAAGTGATCCGACATTTGCTCACCTTTTTTAGGTCCTCTGGTTCAAAAATCGTACCGTGCCCTTGCCTTAATGGAAATATCCTGTAGGCTGGGTGCGGTAACGTATTCTTTTACTCTTTTTAGGAGCAAGCATGGCTTCCCTTTTTTCGGAAAATCACCGAGTTCGTAAAGACTTTTCCAAGATCACATCTCCGGTAGAGATTCCGAACCTCATTGAGTTGCAGCGGAAATCTTACGAGAAATTTTTGCAAGCGGATGTATCGCCCAGCAAACGAGATAATGCTGGATTGCAAGCTGTTTTCAAGTCTGTTTTCCCCATAGAGGATTTCAATCGGACTGCGTCCCTTGAATTCGATAGCTATGTTCTTGAACGTCCTAAATACGATGTTATCGAATGTCGCCAGAGGGGGATGACCTACGCAGCTCCCTTAAAGATTACCGTTCGGTTGGTAGTGTACGATGTGGACGAGGAGGCCGGTACCCGTAACATTCGTGATATTAAAGAGCAAGAAGTGTATATGGGTGAAATTCCACTCATGACAGAAGCGGGTTCTTTTATCATTAATGGAACAGAGCGGGTTATCGTGAGCCAGCTCCATAGGTCGCCCGGTGTAATCTTTGATCATGACCAAGGAAAGAGTCATTCTAGTGGAAAGATTCTCTACTCTGCTCGAGTGATTCCTCATCGTGGTTCTTGGCTTGATTTTGAATTTGATCATAAAGATATCCTTTACGCCCGTATCGATCGTAAGCGTAAGTTGCCTGCAACGATTATTCTTCGTGCCATGGCAATGTCTAACCAAGAAATTCTTAACTTTTTTTATCGAGTTGAAAAATTAATCTTTGAGAAAGATGACAAATTTTTTAAGATGGTTGATTTAGATATTATTGCCGGTCAAAGAGCCGAAGATGATATTTGTGATCCTCAATCTGGGGAACTCATTGTTAAGAAAAATCGAAAATTCACCAAGGCAGTCATTAAGCGAATTCAAGAAGCCGGCATTAAGCGTCTAGAGGTTCCCTTGGAACTTGTCGTGGGGCGAGTCGCTTCTGAAGATATCGTCGACGAGGCGACCGGTGAGGTTTTATTGGAGACCAATCAAGAGCTTTCTGAGCTTAAGATTGAAGAACTGCGTAAACGTGGAATTTTCGAAGTTAAAGTCATTTATACAGATAATCTGACTTATGGTTCTTTTATTAGGGAAACTTTGCTTTTGGACAAAGTAGCTAGCCCTGAAGAAGCGCTGATTGAAATTTATAAGAGAATGCGGCCCGGTGATCCACCGACTGTTGAAGCTGCAAAGCTATTATTTGAGAATTTGTTCTTTAACCCTGATCGGTATGATTTGTCTAAAGTCGGTCGGCTTAAGCTGAATTATAAGTTTCCGGAAAATGCACTCTCCTCTGATAATACCATTTTGACCAAACAGGATATTCTTTCGACCCTGTATTACCTTTGTGAGTTAAATAATGGCCGTGGAACTATCGACGATATCGATCACTTAGGAAATCGACGTGTTCGTGCCGTAGGTGAGTTGATTGAGAACCAATATCGAATCGGTCTAGTTCGTATGGAGCGAGCGATTAAGGAGAGGATGAGTATTCAAGAAATTGAGACTCTGATG
The DNA here is from genome assembly GCA_031386075.1 of Oligoflexia bacterium. Lineage (GTDB taxonomy): Bacteria > Bdellovibrionota > UBA1018 > UBA1018 > UBA1018 > CAIYTD01. Next base: position 1,820 of record JANNCA010000368.1, on the reverse strand, counting down.
CCTCACGATTTGATTAATCAGAAGCCAGTTTCTGCAGTGGTTAAAGAGTTTTTCGGCTCTAGTCAGCTGTCTCAGTTCATGGATCAAACGAACCCTCTTTCCGAAGTGACGCATAAGCGTAGGCTTTCTGCACTCGGACCAGGTGGTTTGACCCGTGAGCGAGCTGGTTTCGAAGTTCGAGACGTTCATAATACCCATTATGGTCGAATCTGTCCGATCGAGACGCCTGAAGGTCCAAATATCGGGTTGATTGCAAGTCTTTCAACCTATGCGCGAGTTAATGAGTTTGGTTTTATTGAAACTCCTTATCGCATTGTACAGACTCGAACTGTCGAAGATGAAATTCGTTTCTTCACTGCCACTGAAGAGGAGAATAAGATTATTGCTCAGGTTTCCCCAGAAGCTCTTAAAATGGGAAAATTGTCTGGAGAATTGGTCTCAGCAAGACGTAAGGGTGATTTCGCTCTGGTGAACCCAGACGATATTGAATTAATGGATGTGTCACCGAATCAGTTGGTGTCCATTGCCGCCTCTTTGATTCCGTTCTTGGAGCATGACGACGCAAATCGTGCCTTGATGGGTTCGAACATGCAACGCCAGGCAGTCCCTTTGATTCGCACTCGTGCGCCTCTCGTTGGAACAGGCATTGAGCGTGTCGTAGCAAGAGATTCTGGGCAGATTATTGTCAACAAATATGATGGCGAAGTCATTATGGTTGATGGCACTAAAATTGTGGTTCGTCGCACGCATGCTCAGATCGATGAAGTGGGATCTGATGTCGATATTTATAATCTAACTAAATATCAGCGTTCGAATCAAAATACTTGTGTCACTCAGCGGCCGGTTGTTCATGTGAATGAGCAGGTCAAGGCAGGAGATGTACTTGCCGATGGTCCGGCGACGGACGCAGGTGAATTGGCTCTTGGGCAGAACGTATTGATCGCCTTTATGCCTTGGAATGGGTATAATTTCGAAGATTCTATTTTGATTTCCGAGCGGTTGATTAAGGAAGATACCTTTACTTCAATCCATATTGAGGAATTTGAGTGTGTTGCTCGCGATACGAAGCTGGGCAAAGAAGAAATCACTCGAGATATTCCTAATGTGGGTGAGGAAGCCCTTAAGGATCTGGATCAAAGTGGGATTATTCGGATCGGCGCTGAAGTCAAGCCAGGAGATATTCTGGTTGGTAAGGTCACTCCTAAGGGAGAGACGCAGCTTTCTCCAGAAGAGAAGTTGCTTCGGGCGATCTTCGGTGAGAAGGCCGGAGATGTTCGTGATACTTCGTTGAGAGTGCCTTCCGGGGTGCAAGGTATAGTCATTAATGCTCAGGTATTTGCTCGTGAAGGTACTGAACCCGATGAGCGTACCAAGTCGATTCTTGAAGAGCAAATTGCTAGAATTCGTCGTGATGAACGGATTGAAACAGATGCAATTCGACAATCTGCCTTTAATAAAATTGGCAAGATTTTAGAAGGCTCGATGACTACAGGTAAGCTTTTGTCCGAAGATGGCTCCGAAGAGCTGTTGAAAAAAGGTCAAAAGCTAGAACGGGACACCTTAGTCAATATTCCTTTCGATCTTCTTGGGTTTATTTGCTGTCGATCGATATTCACTCGGTCATATTGGCATCGCTGTGGGAAAGATGATCACTCTCGGCGGTCTCGGACTTTGGTGGATTATCGATATCATTCTTCTCATCTTTGGCAAATTAATGCCCGCCGATGATTCCAATTGGATTAGTCGACATTGAACGATTCATTTGCACATAACGACTTCGAAGAGTTGAATTCAGGAACGAACAAAAATATATTTCAAAG
>JANNCA010000367.1:0-3702 GCA_031386075.1 Oligoflexia bacterium | reverse complement strand
CTCAGATCCAGGGGAGCCTCAGGTAAACCCAGGTTCGCCCAATTTACTCATAAACAGTTGATCAGCGCAGCTTCCAATCTCCGAACCCCTTACCACCTCACCCCTTCAGATCGACTCCTCACGACGCTCAGCTGGGCCTATCCCTTAGCCTTGACTCATGGGATCCTGTTCCCGCTCATGAACGGAGGAACCTGCGTCATCGACCATGGGCTACAGGCCGTCGAATTTCTTGATTTTCTCATAGAATCCCGAGTCACCCGCCTCATTGGAGTCCCATCCTTTTTTCTAAAACTCCTCATTACCTGTAAAAACGAAAAACGAGTATTGCCAGGCACTAAATCCATTACGGTTGGGATGGGGGTTTTTTCAGCAGAACTCAAGAAGACCTTCGACTTACTCAAGATTCCCGTCGCCCACTGCTACGGACAGGTTGAAAACCTATGGACCCTGGCCATGCAAGACACCCGCGAACCAGGAGATCCAACGGAATACAAGCGAGGATTTGTTGGAAAACCCCTCCCTTTTCTCAAATGTAAAGTCCTCGATTCAAATGGAGATGAGGTCCAAGGGCGAGACCTAAGAGTGGGACAACTCGCCATCTCAGGTCCCACCCCCATGCACAGTTACCTGCAACGTGAAAAAGAAACTAAAATGGCCCTCCGGGGTACCTGGCTTTACACAGGGGATATTGTCCAACTCGACGGTGAAGGAGAAACCCTCACAGTGACTTTTATTGGTCGAAAAGAAGACCTTCTCCTTGTGAATGGGGAGATGGTTTCGCTTCAGAGCGTTGACTCGGCACTAAAAAGGAATCCTCTCGTCCAAGATGGTGCCGCCTTTATCATCAAAGACATGAAAGAACGTCCTGCAGTGGTCTGTGCAGTAGTGAAGAAAGCAGGGGCACTCCTCAGTGAAAAGCAAATTATTGAAACTTGTGTCACGCAACTGCCTGACTCCCTTGTACCCCGCGCAGTTGCATTCACGGACTTGATCCCCAGAGATGTTGGAAGCAACGTGATCTATTCTAAACTCAGAGGCCAATTTTCTGGGATCATTAGCTAAGGGAATCGATGCCCAGGCCTAATGAATCTGCCCACATCTTAAAATAAAGTGAAGGTAAGTGAGTTTTGTGCCCTTCGAAGGAAACTCTTTTGTAACAAATAGATGTGTCATGACTTCAATGAATCCAGTTTTCGCCTCCGAGTGACTAGAGTCAAAAGTAGTCGCGAGTCGAATGAGTTGCTCGATGAATTTTTTTTCATCGTTCTGTTCAATTGAGTTTAAGAACTCTCTGAATTGTTCTTGGTCACGAGAGTGCGTATTGACAAACAGTGACCCCGATCCCTCATATCCAAATCCATTTGAAAAATATTTTTTATGGTTTATTTCTTGTCCTTTTTTCTCGTTTAAATCATTAATTATTTTTCCAATTTCAGTTCTTAAATGGTCAATATAGTTTTGCTGAAGTTGATCTGTTATTCGGAGATTAAACGACGGATTTATAGCGTCTTTTTTAATTTCAAAATGATCTTGGTTCTCTAAAGCTTCCAACAGTATGTCGGCCAAAGGATGCGCCATGATTTCAGCTTGAGTCATTTCTTGATTAGAAAAACATTTAAGATTTTCCGGTGAATTTTCATGACTTAGAAATTTGAAAACGTCCTCTTGAGGATTTGGCAACGAGTGAATGGGATCAGTGCCACAAAAACTAAGCCAGTCTGAAGCTAATCTTATCTTCCAAGATTCACTCAACTCCTGAGCTTCTGACCTTCTATAAGGCCTAAAGATTTGGTTTCGACTCAGAATGTAACTCCTCGGAAGTTTGTACTCCAGTATTGGCCAGCTTGAAATTTGGGTTTCTGGTAGAGTTCCTGAAGAAGCCCGAAAATTAAAGAACGCTCTCGTTCCACCATGAACCTGGGCATTTCCAAAAATATGGGCGTTAGAGCCAACCACTGCATCCCCATAAACACGAGACTGTTCGTAGACCCGAGCATTTCCATGGACCCGGGCATTGCCAGAGAACTCGGCATTTCCATGGACCCGAGAATTTCCATGAACCCGAGAATTTCCATAGACCCCGGAATTTCCATAGACCCGAGCATTTTCATAGATCCGAGCATCTCCAAAAACTGCGGCAGCATCAGAGACAAAAGAATAACCAGACACCTCGGCATTTCCAAAGACCCGAGCATCTCCAAAGACCCGAGCATCTCCAAAGACCCAGGCATTTCCAAAGACCCGAGCATTTCCAAAGACCCGAGCATCTCCAAAGACCCGAGCACTGCCATAGACCCGAGCATGTGATGTGACCACGGCATTTCCAGAGATCCAAGCTTCTCCAGTGACCCAGCCATCTCCAGAAACGCTGGCATAATGACATACACTTGCATATCGGCCAATGTAGGGGCGATTTTGACCCGTAGCTGTTCTTTCGACAGTTGCTGTTTCGGCCACAAATCCGCCCTCAGAACCATCCGAATTTCGGGTGCATCGTCCAGGTGCACCATCACAAGGTCGGTTTTGAGGATCAGGCATACACCAGGTACCGTTTTCTGCGTTGTGTGAAGGCGGGGTGGGAGGTAAGAAAATGGGAGGAGACGATGGATGAACATCTCCTGGATGAGGGGGTATGCTGGTTGGCGCCCAACCCTTCTTAATCCGCAAGCCGTTGACTAGGATTGAAGCCAGAATGATGTAGATTCCAAAGTGGAATCTCTTATACTTCCACGCTTTCTTGCGAACCAGAGTTGAACTCATAGTTACATTATAAATGAATTGAGTAAATAAATCGACAATAAGTTCGAAAAGAAGCGGCCTACCACAAAAACGAGCTATAGCATTCAAGAAAATGGATTCGTGTGCGGGAACCCTGTCTTTAGCGCCGAAAAAAATTTTCTAGGTAAATCGTCGTATCACCAGGGGTTTAAAGAATCTCAATTAGTTCGTAGAGTTGCTTGTGAGATATTAGAGGAGGATTCTATGGAATACGAAGTGATGAGAAGGAAACTAGACGCTTATCGAAAGCCCAATGGTCAATTTAGGTGTGTCAACGGTGACCTATTGATAGAGTTATTGCGAATGGGGGAGATGCACACAGGACCTTCCATCGACTATTTTTTAGGGAATTATGAGGGATTAACTCAATTTCTCAAAAATCCAAATCTTCTGATCGATAATAATATCTCCGAGAGACAATTAAGATGTCCGGTCATTGGTAGAAAAACCTGCTTTCTGACATCTTTTCTTTAGGATCTTTTATATCGAGGCAGTTGCTGTGACCCGGCCTGTAGGAGTTGCGCTGGCTTCTTCTTTCGTTATGGTAAAAAGGTGAGAGTGTCCGTCAACCGACAAAAATCAGTTGTGGACTTACCCAGAAAAAGTAGACATGAGAATAAGCCCTTTATGTAATGCTTATTTTCTGTATTTGCATGTTTGTTGTTTTAAAAAAATGACAATTTTTCTAAGATTAATAAATCTTAGAAAAATTGCCAGATATAAAAATCCATAAAAAGTCGGAATGTCACTCATATCTCTAACCCAAGTCTGAATTTACAGTCGATTTATTTACTCAATTCATTTATAATTTAAGTATGAGTTCAACTCTGGTTCGCAAGAGAGCGTGGAGGTATAAGAGATTCTACTTTGGAATCTATATCATTCTGACTTCAACTCTAGTCAACGGCTTGCGGATTAAGAAGG
>JANNCA010000400.1:0-2944 GCA_031386075.1 Oligoflexia bacterium | reverse complement strand
CGTCTGCGGTGACGATTGGGCCCCAATCTGCACCTGTTCCAAATTGTGCACACTCGGCAACTGGATTCGATCCTGTCGTTACAGGAGTCAAGGAGAGGGTCACTACTGAAGCAAAAACTCGGAGCCCAGCACTTCCCGTGTCCACAAGAATATCGCTAATGGTTTGGCAGTGAGAGGTGCCTGGCACGCAAATGGTGACGCTAGCGCAGGGTTCATTGGGGTACAAAGTGGTTTGGCCGTTATTGACGGTTTGCCCGCATAGGGTTGATTTACCGACAGTAATCGGAACTACGTTAGGACCGGTAAGAGTAGGAGTAATGCCGGTAGAATTGCTAGTCGGGGTGCTCGAGCCACAGCGGGCAAAATTGAGTATTGTCAAAAAAATCAGGGCAATTGAAATTTTTTCTGATTTCGAGTCATTCTTCATATTAAGTCCTGTGGGTTTAAATGAGGAGGCATGAGGTCAGGAATATAAGCTCGCCCCCTGACATCTCTCATGTGGCCTGACTTTTCGATGACGATATTGCTTGATGCGGCTCCTTTGGGGCCTCGTCCTGGATGAGCTTTAGTTTGCCTCAGGGCTTCATTTGCCTCTGAGAAATAGCTCCCTAGAAGTACAGTCAAATCTGGCTCGCACATTCCCCGCCAAGTCACTCCAAAAACGGTTCCATCGGGTAACACATATTCTCGAATCAACCCGTCCTCAGAAGTCGTTTCGTGAACCTGGTAACTGCTTTTTGAAAAAATCTTCCTCTTGCCTTCGCCCCCTGACCGTCGGCTATTTTCAGACATGTCTTTGTATTCGCCCAAGGTGGCGGCTGCATAGGGTATCTGACCCGCCCACATCAAAACTTGAAGGCTCAGGATAAAACGGATGAGATCGGTGAGGAGAAAAAGAGGTTTCAATTGGCAGGCTCCTTTTTCTCTTATTCTCCCACAGATTCATTTGTCTATGAAGAGGTCTAAAGAGACCTAAAGGTCGCGGCTGACTTTAACGTAGGTCAGAAAGTAGTTTTGAAAGAGCAGGCACAGGAATAGCGTTTGTTTTCGCTAGGTTAATGTAGTCCACTAGGCTTTGATGGATTTGCTTCTGTACCTTCATGAAGTGGGCTTTCATGTATGCTTCAAAGTCAAAAGGAACTATTTTTGATGATAAAATTAATATTATTTTAAACAATAAAGGTTGATTTAGAAACGAGAGCAATGAATGTGTTACCTTTTTTTTGCCAGAAAGGACTCGAAGGGCTTCGGCAATGGCCTGGCAGGCAAGCTTGAGGTGAGCCCCTTTTGTTAAGTCTGCAAATGACCACCCTGAAATCTCTAAGGCGACCACGATCAGGTTGAGAATGGTGGATGGAACGATGAGCTGTGCCCTGACATCTGCACTCATTTTGGCAGGGAAGCCTCCTTTGCGAAGGATTTGAATCAGTCGCCTGACTAGGTCTTTTTGCCCGCTCAAGGTGCCAGAGACTCCGGGTGGAAGCCAGTAGGCGATACCCTCAGAATATTGAGTGTCACCCGGCAAGGGGGTCGCGTAACTGAGGATGGGAATCATTCCTTCTATCAGTCTGGATGAGTCTATATAGTGTAGAATGTATTCACGATCGTAAATTCCAGGTTGGAGGGTAACGAGGGTAGCGTGTCCCATCGCTTGGATCAGCTCCTGAAGCCAAGGTCCTCTCAGGGCAACCGAGGACATGGCGAGCACAATGTAGTCCCATTTTTGACCTTTGACTTCTGAAACATCAGTCAAGATATCGAAATTCTTCATTTCAATACCGACCGGTCTTTGGGAACGAGGGCGATTCATTGGGTAAAATCTAAATCCACGGCGGCAAGAATCAGCGTATTTTTCGCGGACGTAAAAACTAACGTCAGCTCCTCCTAGCTGAAAATAACGACCATAGACTGTTCCAACTGCTCCGGCCCCGACAACGATAATTTTGACTTTTGACATTCTTGCCTTGAATATCATTGATTTGAATGGGCGGGTTTATTTTATCTATTGGGTGTCAGACTTAAAGCTTTGAATGCTTTTCGTGCGGGTGATCCAAATCTTTAGCGCAGAAAAGCATTTTCTTGAACGCCTTGCCCTAAAAGGTAATCTTGAGATCTATAAGATCTGGATAAGGCATGAACCGAATAAAATAGATTTTGACATTTTGTGTTTGTTGGTATGTATGGTCTTTCTCCCATGAAAACGTCCTATTATTTTCTGTTCCTGGATCAGCAATAATTGCTTCCACTAGGATACCGAGCCCCACCAACGGTCCCACTTACCGTCCTCAGTGACAAGTTGGAGTGGATATTTGAACATTTACAAAAGACTCTCGCACCTGTCGGGTAGTTGATTGAATCAGGGTTGCTGCATTGTTTATAGATATCGTCTGCCCACAAGAGGCTGAAATGTTTTGCAACTGAACCTGATAAGAGATCGTTTTTGATCCCGATAGGGATTCTGTGAAGGTATGAGGTTGACAAGTGAATCCAGCTGGACATTGAAGCAAATCTGTCAGGGTGCTGTTCTGGTCAATCTCCCGATTTTTTGTGGTTGTGCGAAGTGGCGCTTCAAGAAACAATCCCCAGCTCACTCCTACATGATTCAAGTAGTTGACAATGCTAGTGGAAGAAACAACTCTATAAATACGACGAGAATCTACAACGGCATTAAACTGGTAAGGATAGCAGACATGCTCTCCAGGCTCGAGCTCATAATCTACCGGTATATATTGTGAATCGATATCTTGATAGTGACCATCCACGACAACTTGTAGAACAGTGTAGATTGTGAGGCCGACCGTTTCAAAATAACCTGTATTTGCAACACAAACCCTACCGGTGATAGGACCTCTCATTGCGCTCACCACACCCGCTCCTCTGATTGCAGCAACCGTAAAATTCGCAAGAATGGTCATATCTTGATCGATGACATATGGAGCTTGGT
>JANNCA010000364.1:0-7209 GCA_031386075.1 Oligoflexia bacterium | reverse complement strand
TTTGCATTTTCTTCCGACATATTTTGCGAGTGTTTGCTTCCCGACAAACTGTCTCCCCTCTGAGTTTGAATCGAGGGAAAAGAAAAAAGCTAACCCGTCCCCATACTCTCCACGATGGATTTGAAGGCCAACAAAGCCATAAAGAGTATTGATGGCCATATTACTAAAACCCCTCACGATCAGGGGCTCGTAAGATACAGCTCCATGCAATTGAATCAGAGGCGCAATAAAGGAGGCATCTGCCCAAGTATCTCCCTGAAATCCCACAGGGGTGCTGAGTTGCAAATTTTGATAGGCATTCCCCAATGCAGTCGGATAGTTCACTCCTAAACTGACTCCTGAAAGGCTAAAAGCCGCAGAAGCCGGAGTAAACCACAACAAGCTAAAAAAGAGAACAACCTGTCCAAGCCTTCTAGTTAAGTTTTCCCGAGTCATCATGATTCTGGGTGGAGTCTTTCTGGAGTTCTTCCGAACTCCCGCTATAATCTACCATTTCCTTCAGCTCTTTCCCCACCTTAAAAAAAGGCACTCTTTTGGGTGGAACTTGAACAACCTGCCCTGTTTTTGGATTTCTCCCCTGATAGCTTCCATAGCTTCGATTTACAAAGGATCCAAACCCTCTAATTTCAATTCGGTCATCTTTTTTCAAAGCATCAGCCATCATATCAAAGACCATATTCACAACAATTTCCGATTGTTTGTGCTGAAGATGGGCTTTGTCTGCAATTATATTAATCAGATCTGCTTTTGTCATGGATCTGGAACTCCTCTCAGTCAGGTCTTCAGTCAATTTTTACAAAGATAACTCTTAGGCTAAAGACAAGTTACGGCTTTTGCAAGGAATTTCTCTGCCTTAACGGGTGATGTCAAGAAATTTTCGAATTTTAATGCCATTTGATAATAGAAATAATGATTTCAAAGGTAATCAAGAGAATAATAATCATTTCCAAAAGTGTTTCACGCTTTGACTTAGAAAGATCCACGATCACATCAACACTCTCTTGAATAATTTTTATTTTATACTCCAGACCCCGATATCGAGTATCAATTTCCATCATTGTCTTCAACTCTTGGTGCATTTTATCAAGCTCAACACTCTCCCAAGTTTCATCTGGTGAATCTACTATATATAAATTAGAAATAATTTCTTGTTTAGTATCTAAACAAAGGCCAATGAACTTAATCAGGTCTTGGGTACTTTCCAACATTTTCCCCTGCCTTCGCAAGGTTTTAGAAAATGTATTAGTCTTGAGTAATAAATTTTCTATTAGAATTTCATAATACTCAAGAGCAGTACTTTCTGCTAACAACATACAAACAATTTTAACAATCGCGAATGAAAGCGTAGGAACAACCACGCGATCAAAATAGACTTTATTACCACTCCCCTGAGTCTGGGCCACTGCTGATTCCTGTACTTCCAGCAAAAAAACATCAGTGACAGCACCCTGCTCCGGAAGTGCACGATACTCTTGGATTGAGCTCAGCTCTTTTTCCTGGATATCATCTGGGACATTGAAAAACACAATTGAACCATAATTATAAACAAAAAAATAGGAGTCCGTCGAAAGTCGAATCACCATTTCGTAGTTCGAGAATTCGCTACAAGGCTGGGTAAATCGCTCTCTTAGATCTTTGAGCTTAAGTTTTTCCGAAATGTGGATCGCTTTAATCCGGTATAATTGTGAAACTGGAGCAGTGCCATTCATAGTACCTCAAATTTTGGCACGAAACGGACAAATTGAACATTGACTTGCGCAATGAGAAGAATTAAATCGTGACTTCACCTGGAGGTCAATCGAATGAACAAATCTCAACTCATTGAGTCAGTCACAGAACAAACCCAACTGCCTCAGTCTCACGTAGAAGAAATCTTTAACACAGCCCTCAATCTGATTAAAAACGACGTCAAAAAAGGAGATGATGTGACTTTGGTAGGCTTTGGCACCTTCACGCATTCAAAAAGAAAGGCTCGGACCGGACGCAATCCTCAGACCGGAGCCGAAATCCTCATCCCTGCTAGGACGGTCCCTCGTTTTCGCCCAGGCAAGGAATTTAAAGACACCGTGCGTTCAACTGAAAGTTAAATGACCTCGTAAATGGGCAGTACCCGATCCAAAACGGATGATTAATGCTGTCTTACCTCTTTAATGCCAGAAATGTTCCAAAGGTCTAGAATGAATTTTTTGTGGTCATTCCGGTGCCCTTTATAATGAACCATCAAAACACTCATCTTGCCTTGAGTTGTCATATTAAAATCATCTAACACCAGGTCATTGGAGGCAATAGCTTGGTGAATCACCCCTCTCAACTGCCCAACAGGATCTTCGGCAACCACTTCACATGAAAATGGAAAGGCCCTCCCTAAAATTCGATCTTCGAACGCATTCGTTGCCACTAAAACTAAGACCACCGTTACGGCAGAAAAAACAGCAATATCGATTTGCCCAATTCCTATACAAACCCCAATTGCGGCAACCACCCAAATCGTCGCTGCCGTAGTCAATCCAACAATGGTCCCACGAGACTGAATAATGGTACCTCCACCCAGAAAACCAATACCGGAGACAATCTGAGCGGCGACTCGAGCAGGATCCCCATAGTGACCCCGCTCAGAAAAGGAAGCCGAGATCAAGACAGAAACAGTGGTAAACAAGGTAGAACCCAAGCAAATAAGCATATTCGTCTTGAGGCCTGCGGACTTATTCTTGAGCTCTCGCTCCAAGCCAATCAGCCCGCCACAGATAATGGCAAAAAACACCCGAGGTCCAAAACTATAAACTAGTTGAGAAAAACTCCAAGACAGAGACAAACTATTCATATTCAAAAGTGTAGGACCTTAGCTGTCAACGAGGCAAGGAAAGTTTTGCATTTAGCGTGAGGGCTCCGAGAGCGCAGATCTAAATTTGGAACCGACAGGAATCGAACCTGTAATAGCTGTTTAGGAAACAGCCGTTATATCCATTTAACTACGGCTCCACAATAATAGTGCAAGCCTATAGGGCTCTGCATGATTCGCCAATCTATAGTAAAGCTTCACCCCAAGCAATGAAAGTTTTAGAACGGATGCTGTTAAAGCTTTGTCTCAAAATGAATGCGTTCCTGTCATCTTAAATACGCGACGTGAAGGCTAGGCCTGGGAAGGTACTTGAGAGGGTCTAGGGCTGCCAAGCCCCGACGAATTTCAAAATGAACATGGGGCCCTGTCACATGCCCAGTGCTGCCACTCAACGCGATTTCCTGACCCTGCTTAACTCGCTCTCCCCGATGAACCAACACCTTGGAATTATGCGCGTAGATCGTAGCCGTATGATCTGAATGGCGTATGACGACCAGCTTACCATAACCTTTGATATGGGTATCCGCATACAAAACGATCCCACCTTTTGACGCAAACACTGGGGTCCCTGAAGACGCCCGAAGATCAATCCCTTCGTGAAACGCATGACCTCGTCTACCAAATGCCGAGGTCACCTCGACCAACCGGAGTGGCCACTGAAAGTCCCCAACAGACTTCACCCGAGAAACGGCCGGAGGATGATCAAAAAGCCCATGACGATGATGTGCGCTGGAATAAGGCAAAAGCCCAATACTCGAGCAACCGAACAGGCAAAATAACACCAAAAATACAGCAGAATGAAGTACAACCCTATTTCTTTTTACCATTCAATAAAATTCCCGTCCCATTCCGATCGAGTTCGGATAGACAACGGAGGTCAGTCGAATCTAATTTCAAGGGAGTCAATGATGCATAGCCAGACTCCACTACGTCGCAGTCTGTATTTTTTTCCTTACGAAATCCTTGGTACTGACCACCCACCCAATAATAGTCTTTCCCTCGGTGATCCTTTCTTCTCAGAATCTCCCCACTATAATAACGGAATCCTTGGCGCGCCAACCTAACGCCCTTTACTCGAGCGATTGGCACATTGGGGACATTAAGGTTCAATAAAGTATGTTTAGGAATTTCACTGATATTTATAGCCTTCAACAACTTTAAGGCTGTTTTTGCAGCAGTTTTATAATGAAGGGCACTTTCAGAAAAAGATTTCTGAAAATTAATCGAGAGACTCACCGCTAATGCTGGAATACCCAAAACGCAAGCCTCCCTGGCGGCCGATACAGTCCCTGAGTAATAAACATCCTGACCCAGATTTGCTCCTCGGTTTATCCCAGACACAACCAAGTCCGGCAACTGGCCGATCACCTGACGAATCCCCAAGTAAACACAATCCGCAGGGCTGCCGCTCACACCGTAAAAACGAGGTTCAATAGGAATAAGTCTTAAAGGCTTATGGATCGTCAGAGAATGACCTGTGGTACTTTTCTCTTCCAAAGGCGCAACCACCCAAACTTGCCCCAGCTTTTTTAATTCTTCGTAGATTGCCCTGAGGCCTGTTGCATGAACCCCATCATCATTTGACAACAAAATCCTCATGATCTTAGCATACGCCTGGATTGCGTAGACCTCAAGATTTCCTTTTTGAAACGGGTGCTGTTATGACTTTAATGCGACAGAGCTTGAACGGTGTTAGTGACCTCCATAATTCCACCAAATCCCGATCCAGTCAGATTCAGTGACAAATCAAAACCAAAAGTAACACCCGTAGTCGGAGCGTATCCCATCGAGGTTGTAAAAAGCCAGCATTGAGAAGGACTTTGCAATTTAAGCCCTGCAGTAGGTCCAAACCATTGACCTGTAGGAAGAAATGAATAATTAATCCCTCCATAGGGCATAAAATAATCATTGATCGAAAAATTAAAAATTCCTGTCAAATTAGATGTCGCACCGTTCAAAGAAGTAAAAGTATAGCCCAAAGTAAAGCTCCGATCAAAAAGCATAATTCGCTGATGGGTACTTCGGTCTAGAATATAAGTTGCAGCCGTAGAAATTGTGTGGCGAGAACCAGCGCCCGAAGGAAGAATCGGGTAATAATAATAAGTTGTGAGCGACTGCAGTTTTTCTAAATTCACATTAAAGACCGCATTGAACCGCGTTAAAAAAGCTCCGCTAGGCAAAGTGGGATCATTGAGTGCCAAAAAATCTAACGCCTGACCCGCACTGAATTCGACAATATTTTGATAACTCGAAGCTAAGGAACCCTCCTCTCCTTTGCGGCGAATCCATTGAGTCGTAAATCCGTAAGCTAGCGAATGGCCTAACGGCGTGAAATAATTAGCGCCGGCCTGATTGTAAGTTTTTGGAACAATGTCGTAATCGTCAAAATTATATCCGGCCTTTCGATTAGCCTGGCCGGCCGCTGGGGTAATCTGTTGAACAAAAGGATGATTCAAATTTTCGTTAATAAAGGGAATAAAAGAATAAGTGAGGGTCGGTCGAATGAGGTGTTTGATCCTGGGATATTGAGGATTTGAAGGAAAATCATAAATATGTTCAATTTGACTGCTCAAATCCGTCTGAAACAACAAATACCCTCTACTTAAATTGGGAATGGTACTAGTAAAATTATAAAAATTGCCTCGATACTGTACGGAAGGGACCATTGAAATCACATCAAATGGCCTAAAGGTTGTATACAATGAAGGAGTTAGCGAAAAGCGCGTGGCCTGCCGAATCGGATCCACTCCAGGATTAAACGCTGGAACTGGAGTAGGTGGCAGTGTTCCAAATGGAACACTGCTATCATCATAGTCAAAAGGCCCTGCGGTTCGGGTAAAATTTGTCAATCCTACACTCAGTCCTCCAAAAAACGAACTGCCCCACAACTTTTTATCATTCGTCGTCACCATAATAGTCGGCAGTGCCTGAACTGTCGTAGGGTCGAATTGAACTTGCCGAGCCAAAGAATCGCCTGGCGTGACATTCAAAAGATTTCGATTTCTCTGAAAAGCGACATAGGCACTCACCTCTGACGACCCTCTAGAAAAACTTAAACTTGAACGCATCATGGCCTCTCCAGAGGCTCCTAGAATGTCGTTGCCAAAGTTAAATGGATAAAGGTTATCACTCACCTCAGACAGTCGCAGCTTCACATCCACTGAATAAGGAAGCTCCTGAGTCTGGGCGACATCTAATGACCACCGACTAGGAGAAGCACTCAGCGTCTTATCTGTCAGGAAATTAAAATTAGCATGACCCTGACTCCGATTCCCAAGAGTATACCGCCCCTCCCACTCAAGTCGATGCCCTCGCTGTGTATACTCACCTAGACCTAAGGTCATATCTGCACTTCGATTGATTGCCCAGAATAGGGGCAAAATAAACACGGCCCCATTGGGTCCACTAAATGAAAAACTAGGAAAAAGAACACCCGATTGCCTTCGAGTTTTCATAGGCATAATCAGATAAGGAAGCCAAAGTGCCGGAGCGCCTTTAATTCTCGGAACCACGTCCGAAAACAAAGCATAACCGTCGACTTCCATATCGACATCTTTGGCCTCGAGAGCCCAACTAGCACCACAGTCGCGACACGTCGTGTAGGTTCCATTGTGCGTCTGGAAACGGCCAGGACCGAGCTTATGAATTTCTTCTCCCCGAAGTGTAAATTTATCGCTCGCCACTCGGCCGTTCAACACCGTTCCAGTATGGGTATCGATATTAAAATGCATCTCTTCACCCCAAATGAGAGCATCCTGAGCAATATAAACACAGTTACCTCGAGCATCTAAAACTCGCGAATTTAAGTCTAAATGAATGATGTCCGCAGTCAGCGTTTCTCCAAGCTGAATGACGGCACCGTGACCCACCAGTTCAACTTGGTTCGTTTTTCGATTCCAAATTTGTTTGTCCCCAGAAAAATGAATGGGCTGATCCCCTATGGGAAAGGCCTCTTGAATTCCAAAAAACAAAAGACAAACCACAGCTAGGCTGGCCCAGCTGTTTCGAAGTCTCAATCGATTTATAGATTTTCTGGAAGATGGCACGTCTGTCGACCCAACCGCCACATCCATTGGCGAAGTTCTTGTGCCAAGTCACGACGAGACACAATTCGATCTACAAAACCGTGACTCAATAAAAATTCACTTCTCTGAAAACCTTCGGGCAACGATTGACGAATCGTTTGTTGAATGACACGAGGTCCAGCAAATCCAATCAATGCGCGGGGTTCAGCTAAAATGATATCTCCGAGCATTGCGAATGAAGCAGCCACTCCACCCGTAGTCGGATCGGATAAAACTGAAATATAAGGAATCCCTTCCTGACGAAGGCGACTAATCAGGGCGGTTGTCTTGGCCATTTGCATCAAA
>JANNCA010000350.1:0-16498 GCA_031386075.1 Oligoflexia bacterium | reverse complement strand
GATTTCGTTGATGAGGCATGATTACTGCCCTAACTTTACCATAGGATGTCAAAATAGGGTGGCAATTCTTTGTGTGCAGTTATAGATCTCAAAATGAACTGATCCCTCAGATTTTAGGTAGTCTGAAGTTGAGAGCGGTATTTACACCTTTTCACCCCTCCTCGATGACCCAGCCGAGTTCGTTGACTCCTCGGGCTTCAGCACGAATTCGATGTCTCTCCATGGCCCGGGTGCCTTTCAAAAGGCTGTTGGAAGGAAAGAAGAACGAAAAAGTGAAAATGGACAAGGTTGTAGCTGTTTTTTTGAAGGTGATGACTAGGCATCTTCCTAGAATGGGTTTCTCAATCTTTCGACTGGAGACCCATAAGAACCGCATTCCACAATGATTGGCCAGACTGATAAGCATTGCCATACTCCTCTGTCACTCAATTATTTTGAATTGTGAACTCAGCCGCCGCTTTTGGGCACCTGCGGTAGAACTTTTAAGTTTGCCGCGCTGCCTTAGAGGACTGGCGCTCTGTTCCTATCAAATAAGCTCAGTGATTGAGTTAGGATTCTGTTTGTTTTTGCGTTTTTTCCTCAATAGCCTTGGATGTAATGGGAGAAGTTCCTGATTCGAGTCCTGCTAGACTGTCTTTTGCAACTAGCGGCTTCAGGGGATTTGTCAATCCTCCTGGCCGCCTTCTTGGCTCGGTGGGTTGCCTTTGAGTGGATTGGAGTGAAGATGGTGGGTGACGATTTCTTTGTGTTTACGGACTTGTTTTTCGATTTTATCTAGAGCCACGTCGACAGAGGCCTTGAAGTCCTCCGTCCTTCCTTCACCGAAATAGTTCATGCTATTGCCCACGAGATGGCAGTGAGCAATGCGGTCTTGTTTTTCCATGCTGACCACCCAAGTAATCGAAACTTTGCCGTCGAAGTACTTATTGAGCGTCTCGGATTTTTCTTGAATAAAAAGTTTGAGGGATTCACTAGAATCCACATGTTTGAAGCTAATATTAAGATTCATACCGGGTCTCCATTTCTAAGTAAAGTCCTAAGCAGAAATCTATGCAGAGCTTTAAATAATTTTCTTTCGCTTGCCGGATGACAGAATGCCTAGCATATCGCGGTATTTGGCAACGGTACGCCGAGCGATCTCAATATTCTCGATCCGAAGAAGCTCTACGATTTTTTGATCAGAAAGCGGATTTTTTTGATCCTCTTTCTGAATCATGTGGCGAATTTTTTCTTTAACCGCTTCGCTTGCCAGCGAGTCACTGCCGTCTGCTGCATTAATGCTGGAATTAAAAAAGTACTTGAGTTCGAAAATTCCGACCGGTGTGTGGACGAATTTATTGGTTGTGACTCGGGAAATCGTCGATTCATGCATGCCAATATCGTTCGCGACGTCTTTGAGGATCATGGGCTTCAAGAGTTGGACCCCCTTGTCGAAGAAGTCTTTTTGGCGCCTGACGATTGCTTCGGTTACTTTATAGATGGTTTTCTGGCGGTTGTGAATCGAGCGGATGAGCCAAACAGCTGAGCGAAGTTTTTCCTGAACATACTCCTTCGTCATTTTGTTTTGATCTCTCTGGGCCGAAGCCAGAATGTTTTTATAATAAGGAGAAATTCTCAGCTTTGGCATTCCGTCCTCGTTGAGGACGATCACAAATTCTTCTGCTACCTTATAGACGTAAATGTCTGGGGTGATGTATTGAGTGTCCGACGTGTGGAACGATCGCCCCGGTTTGGGTTCAAACTCGAGAATTAACCGAGTTGCTTCAATTACTTTTTCTAGAGGAACAGCGAGTGCTTTGGAAATCGCTGAATAATTTTTTCGTTCTAAATCATTGAGGTGGTGCTCAATCATCTGTTCGACGAGAGGGTGCCTCGGGACCATAAAGTGAGCTTGAATAGAAAGACATTCTTGTAAATTTCTTGAGCCTACTCCGACTGGATCGAAGTTTTGCACGATTTTGAGGACTTCCCCGGCATCTTCGAGCTCTAAGCCAGTTTCCCTAGCGAGGTCTTCGAGTTGGGCGTTGAGGTACCCGTCATCGGAAAGGTTTCCAATGATCATTTCACCTAGTTTTTTTTCCGCGTGGGTCAACGCGATCATAGAGAGTTGCCAGGCTAAGTGGTCTTCTAGCGAAGTTGTTTTCGTAAGAACATTTTCGAAGCTGGGAAGCTCTTCATTGATTTCTCGCATCGAAGGGGCAGAACTGGAGGTCGAATTGAAGTCTTCGACATAAGACTCCCAATTGAAGTCATCTTTTCCGGCAACAAGCTGCTCTTCTTGTTGTTTGGGCTTAATGAATGATTCTTCATCTCTTCGCTGCTCACCTTCAGGGTCGGTCGTCAGGTCAGCAGTTTCTGCAATCTGAGCCTCTGCCTCCGGAAGCTCTGCGATTTCTTCTAGGATGGGATTTTCCATCATCTCCTGGGTCACCACTTCTTGCAGTTCCATTCGATTGAGCTGAAGAAGCTTAATCGCTTGTTGGAGCTGGGGAGTCATGACCAGCTGTTGGCTCAGTTTTAGGCTCTGTTTAATTTCTAGTGCCATGGTGTATCTTTATTTCCCTTGCCAAGCTGATATTAAAATTGAAAGTTCTCTCCTAGATAAATTTCCTTCGCCGTGCGACTTTGGGCAATTTCTTGAGGAGTACCCTTCTCTAGGATTTTACCATCATTTAGTAAATAACCCAAATCGCAAATTTCTAATGTTTCTCGTACGTTATGGTCGGTAATTAAGACCCCTATTCCGCGCTTCTTGAGTACTTGAATCATTCTCTGTATGTCGGCCACCGCTATGGGGTCAATCCCTGCAAAAGGTTCATCTAGCAAAAGAAATACCGGATTCAATGCGAGCGCACGAGCCACTTCGACACGTCGCCGCTCTCCCCCCGAAAGGGTGTACGCCTTTTGTCTCGCAATTGCATTAATATTAAATTCATCGAGGAGTTGCTGTAAGCGGTTGCGTCGTTCGGCTGCACTGATAGGAATGGTTTCTAAAACACTTCGAATATTTTCTTCGGCTGTCATCCGGCGAAAGACGGACGCCTCCTGAGGGAGGTAAGAAATGCCGTTTTGCGCTCGTTTATGCATAGGCCAACGAGTCACATCTTGAGCGTCCAATAGAACCCGACCGCCATCGGGTCTGACGAGTCCGACCACCATATAAAAGGAAGTCGTTTTTCCAGCCCCATTCGGTCCTAAGAGCCCGACAATTTGTCCCGCATGGATTTCAAAATCGACGCTCTTGACCACTCGTTTGCCTTTGTAACTTTTTTCTAACTGAATGGCTTTGAGGGTATGGGTTGGTTTTTCCATTTCCGTTTATTCTCCTTTGCTAAATGCATTGCTATGTTCAACTTCGATAATGTCGGAGTCTCTGTGGAGGAGAATGATGTCGCCTGTCACAGTATCTTGATCTTGGTAGGCTTGGGGGAGTTGGGTGAGGACGATGACGTCTCTGTCGGTGTCAAAGTCAGCGCGCCCAGCCGTTGCATAGCGTAACGATGGGGGGGCGTCGGGGTTTTTTGTGCTGATTTCTTTGATCAATACATCTTCGAACGCGCTGAGATATTGGAGGACTTGGCTGAAATTTCCATAGGTGAGGTCTGCCCAGCGTGAACGTGTAAAGAGGGTGGGCTGTGTAATGTGCACAAATCGGTTTTTGAGAGGTTTGCGCGGATCCATCGTGAAATGAGCAAAGTTTTTGTTTCGATCGATGAAGCAGTGATCCGATTCGATGGTCGTTGAATCGGGCACCCCGACCGACTCATGAGCGAGGGAGGCAGATTTAAGTAGGGTGACTCGAGCGGCAAGGGGGAGTACAATTTTGGATTCGCTCATTTTATAGTCTAAGCCGAGGCTTTTAAATCGAAACGATTGGTCAATGTTTTCGTGGCCTAAGCCCTCCACTGGATAGGAAGTGGGGATGATGATTCGTTTTTCGTTGGGTTTGTATTGGAGATAGTCGCTATAGAGTTCAAATCCATCTGGAAAAATTGTTTTTACGTTTCCATAAACTTCTAAATCTTTTTTATTTAAAAAATATCTCGACTCGTTGCCGGTAATCGTGGTGATTTTCCCGTCCGGATCAAATATATAAGCCTGCACGACTCGAGAATGAACCAGGCGTTCTGGATTATACATGAACGCTTTTTGGGCTTCAATTCTCCATTGTTTCTCGCCATTCTGGATGGAAACATACTTAAAAGTCTCAATGCTGTATTCAGCAATTCGACCCTTTGGGACTCCAGGAACCACGGTGGGTTCATCGTCCAGCACAAGGGTAGAAGGATCTACGGCAATAGAATTGGATTTGTTTTCTTCAAGTGAGGAAGGAGTGAGGACGACGATTTCGGTAATGATCGTAGTGGCTAGTGCTCCTAAGAAGAGAAGGCGGAGGAACTTTCTTTTAAATCGGATCCCTTTCGCTCGGAGAATGCGCATTTGCATGGCCATAAG
Organism: Oligoflexia bacterium; assembly: GCA_031386075.1. Lineage (GTDB taxonomy): Bacteria > Bdellovibrionota > UBA1018 > UBA1018 > UBA1018 > CAIYTD01. The sequence continues at coordinate 12,043 of JANNCA010000350.1, read as the reverse complement.
TCAATTTACTGCAAAATCTGTTATTTTGCGCTCTAAAAGGTTTCACGGAGAAGTCAGTTTTGATATAAGGTTTCACGCTTATGGATACTCTTCAGTTTGAAGCTCGTAAAAGAGAGCACATTCTCCATTCTTTGGATCCTGCTCATCAAGCGAGTGGATTAAGCGGTCTGGATCAAGTTCACCTCGTTCACGAGGCCTTACCTGATCTTGACTTTGCCGATATTGATCTCCGATCCCTTTGTTTGGGGAGGCCGCTAGCGACTCCATTTTACGTGGCAGGAATGACGGCAGGGCATCAGCAAGCGACTGATATTAACAGAATTTTGGCTCTCGCCTGTCAAGAGAGAGGTTGGGCGATGGGAGTCGGGTCTCAGCGCCGGGATTTGGAAGGGGGGCAATCGGTCGATCGTTGGAAGCAGCTGAGAGAAGAAGCCCCCGATTTAGTGCTTTTAGCGAATTTGGGAATCAGTCAGCTGATTCGAGCCGATCTGGGTCAAATGAGACGCTGGGTTCATGAAATGGGAGCGCAGGCTCTGGCGATTCATCTCAATTCTCTCCAAGAAGCGATGCAGCCTGAAGGAACCCCACAGTTTCGCGGCGGGTGGGACGCTTTGAAAAAAGCGAGGGAAGGTCTTGGAATTCCCTTGGTTTTGAAGGAGACAGGCTGTGGGTTTTCGGTTGGAACAATTGAAAGGCTTGCGAGTTTAAGTTTGGCAGCTCCCTTAGCAGCACCCCTAGCAGCGATTGACGTGAGTGGTTTAGGTGGAACCCATTGGGGGCGTATCGAAGGCGCACGTTCCGAGCCACGGTCCATTCAAGCGAGTGCGGCAGTCACTTTTGCAAATTGGGGTGAATCGACAGCGCGATCGGTCCTAGCAGCAGTCAAAGGCATGCGTTCGAATCCACAAACCGAAATTTGGGCTTCGGGAGGCGTGAGATCAGGTTTAGATGCGGCTAAATTCATTGCCTTGGGTGCTCACCGCGTGGGCTATGCTCAGCCTGCCCTTGAGGCCGCACTCAAGGGCCCCGAGGCATTGAGGTTGTGGATGGAAACGCAGGAGTATGAGTTGAAAGTGGCCCTGTTTTGTACGGGTTCCGATAGTTGTCATGTTTTGAGAAATAAGGAAGGTGTATGGAGACAAAACGGCATTTGACCGAAGGATTTCATCGGATCACCCGAGGTGAGCGACACAAACGCCTTCAGGAGCTTTGTGACTTAACCGTAGAAGATCTCAAGGTCCTATCGGGAGAAACCCCTTTTCCTTACGAAGTCGCGGAGCATCTCATTGAAAACGTCGTGGGATACTTCCCTCTTCCCTTAGGAGTAGCGACTAATTTTACGATCGATGGCAGAGACCTTCTCATTCCGATGGCAGTCGAAGAAACATCGATTATCGCTGCTGCTAGCGCAACGGCTAAGTGGATTCGGCGAGACGGGACTATCCGCACTCATTCGAAGGGGAATCTCATTATCGGACAAGTTCAGTTGCCGAATGTTCAAAATGTGAGTCATGCTCGGAGAGTTCTTCAGGAAAAGAGAGACCTCCTGATCGGTCTAGCAAATGCTTGCATCCCCGGCTTAGTGAATCGGGGGGGCGGAGTTCGTGAAATTGCGATTCGTGAGGTGGCCCGTCCAGCTGGGGATGGAACCATGCTTGTCCTTCATGTCCTCTGCGACCCTTGCGATGCGATGGGGGCCAATCTCATCAATCAGGTTTGTGAAGCACTCAAGCCCCGCGTAGAAGAGTTGACGAAGGAAAAAGTGGGACTGTGCATTTTATCTAATCTCGTGGACACGAAACTAGTGGTCGCTGAGGTGATCATTCGAGACGTAGAGGCTTCGTTGGGCCGAGGGATCGAAGAAGCGATGCTTTTTGCTAAGGCGGATCCTTATCGGGCTTCCACTCATAATAAAGGGGTTCTGAACGGGATTGACCCCATTATGATTGCAACCGGAAATGATTGGCGGGCTGTTGAGGCGGGGGTGCATGCCTATGCATCACGCACCGGAAAGTATCAGCCGGTTACCGACTGGAAGATGGACGGTTCGAACTTGTGCGGGAGAATTGAAATCCCCCTGGCCGTGGGAATTTCTGGGGGAGTCACTCGAATTCATCCTACCGCCCGAGTGTCCCTAAAGATGCTGAAAGTTTCTCGTGCCGAAGATCTCGCTAGAATCTGTGCCGCAGTGGGTCTGGTGCAGAATTTAGGAGCTCTGAAGGCACTGGCTACTGTTGGCATCGTCAAGGGTCATATGCAATTGCATGCTGCCAATTTAGCGATTGCAGCAGGAGCTGAGATTCACGAAATTGCGCAAGTTCGCGACCGATTGGCGCAAATTTTACTGGTTGAAAAGACCATCAATCTGAGTCGTGCTAAAGAAATTTTAGAGGCCATGCGTGTCGCTGAACAAAGTACTCCAGCCCTGTGATTCTTATAGTATCGCCGGAAAAGTTTTTATTTTAGGTGAGTATGCTGTTCTAGCGGGCTTACCGGCCCTGGTGGGGGCGCTCGCGCCCCGATTTAAACTCTTTGTGCCAGATCTTGGGAGAGAACCTCAGAGCTTTCAAACTTTTCATCCGGACTCTCCGCTGGGGCGGCTTCAAGCGTGGGCTAAAAAAATGGGACTTCCGGATTTGAAATTTCAATTTGAAGATCCCTTTCATGGGCAGGGTGGGTTTGGAGCCTCTACGGCTCAATTTGGAATGGCCTACCTTGCTTATGCGCAGAGATCGGATGGCTTAGAGAGAGATTGGATTCGGGTTTGGCGATTGTACCAGGATCTGATGGGGTCCGAAAAGTCGAGGTTGGTGGGGCCCAGTGGAGCCGATCTGGTTTCGCAGTGGTTGGGTGGAGTGATTTGCTTTGATCCTCTCAGGCGCGAACAGGGTCCCTATTCAGCTGATTTTCCCCATTATCAAGATTTATGGTCGACTTTGGACTGGTCACAGTTGGTCGTATTTTCCGCCACGGGTCAGCCTGGGCGAAAGGTAGCTACCCACGAGCATCTGGGCACTTTTCTAGGGGCTCACTCCAACTTGGCGGCCCAGTTGGAGCTGCCTCTGAGGCAGGGTCTAGCAGCCATTCAGTGTCAGGGCTTTTCTTCGTTGGGCCAGGCTATGGATGATTACGCTGAAGTTTTATATCAGGCCAAGCTCGAGATCCCGGCGACGACGGAAGATCGAAAGGCGCTGAGAAAATTGCCCGGGGTTTTAGGCGTGAAGGGAACAGGAGCGATGCAATCCGATGGAATTCTAGTTTTAGTTGAGCCCGGAGGATTTGCTTCAGGCATTGGGGGGGCTGCTCAATCAACTGCGGATCAGATGATTGAAGTCGCCACGAGTCGGGGGCTTCGGCTCGTCAGTCGAGGATTGACGTGTCAAATGGGAGTCACATGCCTTCGGTCCGAATAAATGGCGGAATAGGTGCCCGTATCAGTGCGAAAGCGCCATCGAATATTGCCCTGATCAAATATATGGGGAAGCAAAAAATTGGGGATCCTGGCCGGCATCAGGATTCCTCCCGTAATTTGCCTCTGAACCCAAGTATTTCTATGACCTTGAAGTCTCTCTGCACTCATGCAGAAATCACACTTTCGGAACCTGCTTCTTCTTTGAAGTGGGTTCCCGAATTGCCCAGGGGTCTTGAGGGCGTGAAGGACGCCGTGGTGCCACCTCTCCAGGGTGCCGATATTGACCGAGTTTTTTGTCATATCGAGCGCGTGCGAAGGGCCCTTCCTGAGTTATTTCAGCGATTGGGAGTTGAGTTCAAAGCTTCCCCTGAGGCTCAGGGGTTCCACGGAACCTTGAAAACAGCCAATACGTTTCCTGCATCTTCGGGCATTGCTTCGAGTGCCTCGAGTTTTGCTGCGATTACCTTAGCAACCGCAGCTGCATGGCTTGCAGAGAACGGATCGGATTCTGAGAAAGAGAACGAAATTTTCGAAAGAGCTTGGAAGGCCGATCCTCGTCTTCGCCAGGTGCTGGCCCAGCTGTCTCGTCAAGGATCTGGGAGTTCCTGTCGCTCCTTCGAGGGGCCTTGGGTGGAATGGGAAGAAGAGAGTACTCGCCTTTTAGATTCGAGTGGGATGCCTTCTCTCTCTCATTTTGTAGTGCTGATTAAAACGCAGCCTAAAACAGTTTCTTCTTCCGAAGCTCACTCTCGGGTTGAGACCTCTCCGCTCTGGCAGGGCCGAGTGTCGAGAGTTCATGCGCGAGTGGAGCAGGTCCGATTGTCACTCCTGAGCGGTGACCTTCGATCTTTAGCGCAAGTCGCTTGGACGGAATCCTGGGAGATGCATAGTCTTTTCCATACCTCTCCAGAGCCGTTCTCGTACTGGGAGCCTGGGACGATTCACGGCCTTCATTGGCTGGGCCGATATTTACGTGAGAATTCGCCTGACGTTGCCACGGATCGTAGCGAAGGCATTCCACCGCCTGTGGTGACCTTAGATGCGGGTCCAAACCTTCACGTGATCGTGAGAAGCCAGGATCGAGATCTGTGGCGGCTGCGGTTGCGTGAGTGCTACTCAGATCATGAGATCCGAATCCTTGAGGACGAACCGGGTGAAGGAGCTGAACTATGAAGTGGGGACTATTTAAGACTCAAGCCTCAGGGAAGTGGGTTTTAACAGGCGAACATTCAGTCCTGAGGGGGGGCACCGCACTTGCGCTCCCTCATCATGAGATTGGCTTGACTCTGACATTTGAGCCCACTCAAGGAACAGGGCTTTCGGTATTGCCGGAGACAGCTGAGTCTCTCATCCATGAGTTGATGGAATTGGTGAATTCCGTGGGGGAAAATTTGAGACCTCAAGGTCGGCTGACGATCGAAAGCACGATCCCTGTGGGCGCTGGCCTGGGTTCCTCTGCTGCCCTCTGTGTGGCGCTTTCTCGATGGATGTCAGTTCCGCTGGAGATTGAAGACTCAAAGTTGACCGACTTTGCGACTCACCTCGAGCATCGATTCCACGGGAGGAGCAGTGGAATGGATGTGGCAGCCATTTCTTTGGGTGAGCCGATTTCCTTCGTCATGGGAAAAGGATCAAGCTCGCTTGGGGTGAAGAAACTGCCTCAGTTTACTTTCCACGATACGGCCCTGAGGAGTCGCACGAGTGAATGTGTTTTGAAGGTTGAAGAGTTTCGAACTCGATCTCCCGGGGTTGCTCGAAGTGTGGATGATGCGATGAGTGCGGCTTCGCAACTCGCCATCGAAGGTCTGGTGATCTTTGATCGTGGAGACATTGAGGGGGGCTTAGCTCTTCTCAAGAGGGCCATGCAGCAAGGTCAAAAGTGCTTTGAGTCTTGGGATTTGCTCCCGGATGAGGCGCGACGACTCGAGGAAAAGTTAATGCATCAAGGAGCGCTTGCAGTGAAGCTGACCGGAGCCGGGGGCGGAGGAATGGTGGTTGCGCTTTGGCCGGTCAGGTAGGGCGGCTTGGGCAGCATGTGATTTCCACAAGCTGCGCGTTCGGTATGGCCTATTTTTGGATGGTCACCACAACGAAGGCGCCGGATACGGTCCCTAAGGCACTTGAAACGTCAAGGATCGTACCGTACCGATTGCCATTGGTAATAGAGAGGGCCCCCGAACGGTACTGAGTTAGGGTGCTTGAAGTGATTGGGATTGTACTGCCTGTGGCCGAGCAAGCAGTGGAATCCGAATCCCCTGTTAGGCAGTCTCCCAAGCTGACTGTGGCAGTCCCAGTGCGGCTCGCCGTCGCTTCGAAGTAGAACGAGGGAGCAGAGAAGTAGCTTTCGTCGAGTGAGATGCGCTCATAGTCTTTTTTGTAAGTACTGCTCGCGCTTGAGAAGTATTTTAAAGTTCTAAAGTAGATTTCACCTGAGGTAAAATTAGAAAGCCCAATTTTCAAACCCGCTTTATACAGATAGCAGGTTCCCCCTCCGGTTGCTTGAGTGGCGAGTTGATAGCTGTGGCCGAGGGTGAGCGCACTGGCACTGAAACTAGTGCTTAGAAGGGTGGCCGTTGAAGCGGATGTTGTCATGCTGGTGCCTAGCACCATGCTACCACTGGTGTCCCAGAGAGCCACGTCACAGCTCCCTGAAGAGGCAGAAACGATGGTCTCGAGGGTGAAGGGATTGGATGAATTGATCCCTGAATAATTACCGTTATAAGTCCAAATCGAGCCATTATTAATGATAGCTGAATAGGAACTCGCTCCAGAGTTGTAAGGAGCCAAGGCTGCCGCATCACTCCATGCGGTCAAACTTCCTGCAGGGCCGTTGAGCAGGGGGACGTAGAGTTGAGTTTTGGTAGCGTACGTTTGTTGAACGAGAATTCGACCTGTAAAAACGGTCATTACTGTACCTGCTATGCCGTCTACCTTCAGCTGATAGGTGCCTGAATTGGTATTCTGCAGTGCAATTGGGATTTGATATCGGGTCGCGGTTGTTGCGGTTATAGGGATAGCGATGGTCGCCACTACTGCACTAGCGCCGTTGACTAAGCTCACTGTTCCCTCTCCTGTTCCGGTATTTTGTGCGACAATTTCGAAGATGTAAGTTGAGTACCCATCATAGTTAGAGGGGTCGAATTTCGTCTGGGAGTGGAGGGCTGTGAACGAGCCTAGTCCCGTTTGGGAGATTTCGTAATCGGTCAACTCGATGGGTACCCTCAATGTGATGCCCGTGCTGGTGGCAAAGGTGACGCTCGATGAGCAGGCAGACGTCAAGCCGGAGGCCGTAGCCTTCAGGTAGTAGGTGCCTGCTGGGACTTGGTTGATAATTGGGGTCAGGGTGGCGATACCGTTTTGGCTCGTTACGGAATTTCCCACGCTACTGCCAGAAGCGGAAACGGGAATGGTACATTTTGAGTCTGTGTAACCATCCATGTTGACAGTATAACTTCCGGACGTAACTCTGTTGGAAGTGCTGTCTAAAATTTGCACGTTGATTTGACCCAAACTAGATGCGCTCGTGTATTGAGCAGGGGAATTGAAAGGGCTCAAGAATGCAAGCGAAAGGGTCTGGCTTGACACTGAATTCGCTAGCGAAGAAATCCAGCTGAAGCTGCCCTTTGAGCAACCGAGGGGAGTGACGAAGATGAATAAGAGACACTGAGTCAGTTTTTTTAAATTCGCACGCTTATTTCTCATTGTGAGGTTGTCTCCTAGTTGATTTATTGTCTCACAATGGCGATAGGTGTCAATTATTAAATATTAACAGTGTTTTTAATGGTTTATATTTTCACTAGAGATCTCAAGATTAATTTTTAGGGCAAGGCGTTCAAGAGAATGCTTTTCGGAGTTAAAGACTAACCTGAACCGCACTCATAAACTCTTCAAATGCACCTGACTCCATTTTGAGGAGACTTGTTACGAGTTCGCCAGTGGACTGAGGGTGTTCTTTTAGAGATTGGGTAATCGATTGGAGGTGTTTGCCTTCGTCGCTCATGATGGCTACGAACTTATTCGGAAAGCCGAGGGTTCCTAGTGTTTTGTTATATGCGGGATAAATTTGTACGACTCTCTTTTCGAGCAAGAGTGTAGTTAAAAGATAGTTTAGGAATACATTTTTTATATTTAATTCTGAATTGAGAGACTTTTCGATTTCGTGGTCGACCGTCTGAATGTATTTCTTGCTGGCTGAGCCACAGAGCAGATGAACGTCTTGGTAGGTCGTTAGGAGGCCCTGGCTGAGTTTGAGCGCCAGGTTTTTAAGAATCAAGGAGTGCCGGATTTCTTCAGAGGCATGAGCCAGGAGAGGTTCTGTCAGCTGGTGATCCGCCTGGCTTTTGAGTATTTTCCTTGCGCCGATGTATTCAAGAAAACTAAAGGTATTGATGAACTTGGCGTGGATATCTAAACGGCCGTCTATTTTATTGAGTAATTCTTCAAATGAACTCACAGATGGCTTATAACACTATTCAACACCCGATCCAGAACTTTCTTTATTTCTAAGTCAGAGGGTTGTATAAAGCCTCAGCAATTGACTTTCATTGAATGAGTTTTTAAACAAACCCATTCGTTGCAAGTAGGTCAGTTGCAAGTCAAGTACGAGAGGAGGTGATATTATGCCAGGTATTGTGATTCGGGATGGAGACTCTTTTGAGGCCGCCCTGAAAAAGTTCAAGAAACAATGTGAGAAAGCCGGCATCCTTTCCGAAGTACGTAAACGTGAAGCTTATGAAAAGCCTTCTGTGAAACGTAAGAAGAAGGCTGCAGCAGCTCGGAAGCGTCTTGTTAAAAAGGGACGTCCAGCTAAAGCTTACTAAGGTAATCCAATGAGAGGCTCGGAGGTAGGTGTTTAGCCTATGTCTGAGCCTTTTTTTACTCTATTCATCTAAAAACGAGAGGTTCCCTTCTATGGCCACAATCAAAGAAAGTCTTTCTGGGCTAATGAAAGCATCGATGAAGTCCGGTGACAAGGAAACGCTAGCTTTTGTCAGAAATCTTCATGCCGCTGTTCGAAAGAAAGAAATTGATGATCGTACGGACCTCGATGATGCAGAGGTTCTTAAGATTATTTCCAGCCTGATCAAGCAACGAAACGATTCCATTGATCAATTCAAGCAGGGCGGAAGAGAAGATTTAGTCATTAAGGAGCAGGCCGAACTTAAGTTTTTGCAGACTTTTCTACCGGCGCAGATGGAAGAGGCTGAGGTACGCAAGTGGATCGATTGGGCCGTCACAGAATCTCAAGCGACGAGCCCTAAAGACATGGGTAAAGTCATGAAGCTTCTCATGCCCAAGGTGCAGGGCCTTTCAGACGGAAAATTAGTCAATCAATGGGTCCGAGATCGAATCGGGCAGAGTTAGTTCGGGAGTGCCTTCGTGAAAGGAAAAATTTCAGCCGACCTGCTCCAGAAGCTGAAAGCATCGGTCAATATTCTTGAAGTAGTTGGGGAGCACGTGGTTCTAAGGAAGGCGGGGGCAAACTTTGTCGGTCTCTGTCCCTTTCATTCGGAGCGATCTCCTTCTTTTAGTGTGAGCGAGACGAAGCAACTCTATCATTGTTACGGTTGCAAAAAAGGCGGAGACCTTTTGACTTTTGTCATGGAAGTCATGGGAATTAGTTTTCCAGAGGCCGTAGAGGATCTGGCGGATCGTGCCAAAGTATCTCTCCCGTCGAATTGGGAAGGGGTCTCTTCTGTAGGGCGTGAGCAAGATGCGGCACGTCGCGAAAAAGTGGCTCTTGCTTTTAAACTCAATCGATTTGCCGGCTCTTACTTTCATCAGAATCTTTTAAATCAGAGCGGAGTCAGTCAGAGTGTGGGTCAGAACTACTTTCGAACCCGAGGAGTGGGTGATCACTGGATTAAATCCTTCTATTTGGGGTTGGCGAGTGATTCTTGGCATTCTCTTGCGGAGCACCTGGCCTCTAAAAAAGCTCCTCTCGATATGGCTGCGGAGTTGGGTCTGATTCGTGCGTCCTCCAAGGGTAAAGGTTCTGATTCCGTCAGAGGCGGAGGGCACTTTGATCTCTTTAGGAATCGGGCGATCTTTCCTATTGTGAATTTACGAGGTAAAATTGCTGGATTTGGCGGCCGGTTTTTGGCTTCGGATTCAAACTTGGACTCAGAGGGTAACCGCCCTTCGGGTCAGTCAAAAGAAACCCCCAAATATTTAAATTCACCTGATTCGCTGATTTATCAGAAAGGGAAGTTGGCCTTCGGGCTTTTTCAGGCCCAAAAGTACATCCGAGAGCAAGATGAGTTGATCTTGGTGGAAGGGTATTTTGACGTTCTTGCTCTTCATGCTGCTGGTTTTCGAAATGTGGCGGCGACTTGTGGGACGGCTATCACGACCGACCATTTGAAGCTTTTCAAGCGGCTGACTAGCAAAATTATTTTACTTTTTGATGGAGACGAGGCGGGTCAAGCTGCAACGGTCCGGGCGATGGAGCTAGGTCTTGACCAGGGACAGGTCTTTTATGGGGCCCAGCTTCCGAAGGGGATGGACCCTGACGAGTTTGTTCTCCAGTCCGATGGGGCTTCTCAGATGACAGAGCTTCTTAAGGATGCAAAACCTCTTTTAGATGACGGAATTGAAGACGCTCTTCGCTCTGCGAGGCGAAGCCCAGAGGAACGGGTGCAAGCTTTAAAGAAAATGGGCGGGTGGCTCGGAAGATTTCGGGATCCCGTGGGACGTGAGGTGCGGTTGCAGTGGATTGAAAAGCGTTTGGGAGTTTCTCGCGGGTTGATCGACGAAGCTCTTGGGGCCGTCGAGAATCCGTCTCACTCGCAGTCTCAGTCGAGCCCACAGTCTCAGGCTTCAGATGTAAAAAAAGGTGAAATCATTAAATTTCGTTCGTCTTCTTCCCGTTCTTCTACTCGGATTTGTTCAACAGATCGGATTCTCTTCGGAGGTCTTGTCTTTGGAGGCGAATATTCTCAAGCTTTTAGAGATATTAAAGAACAATTGCCTCCAGGCATGGGTCTTCATCAGGTTGTGTCTCACCCCCTTCTTCAGGAATTTGTAGATCATCTTTTGTCTCAAGCTGGATTTCTTGAGCGTTTAAGATTAAACCCTGATAGCCTCATTGAAAATGAATTGGATAACCAGGTACGCTCAATTTTGACGGAGTCCCTCTTGTGGTCAGAAGCGCCCTTTCCGGTAGCAGACTTTCGGGGAGCCGCGCTGAAGAGCACGGCTAGGCTCTGGGCACGATTTTCGCAGCGAATCAAGGAGGAGCTTTCTGAAGCAGAAATCAGCAAAGACTTAAATTTACAGGTTCAATTAATGAAAGATTACCTTGACGTTCAGCGCAAAATGAAGGAATTTAGCAGCTTCTATGACCAAGAATAAGGACGCCACTTTGTCCTCTCAAAAATCCGAGAGTGGAAATGCTCTAAGCAAGAATAAAGAAATCAGAAAACTTCTCGATTTGGGCGTCCAGCGTGGATACCTCACCTATGTAGAAGTCAATGAGCTCATGCCTCCGGAAATCATTACTCCGGAAGCGATTGATGAGGTCATGGCTCTTCTCGTTGAGAACGAAATCGAAGTGATTGATTCTGCAAAACGACCTAAAGACGCGGAAGATGAAGAGGATAGTGACGAAGTCACCCTCGGCCCTGTGGCCATCGCCGCTTCTGACGAGGGAGGCGACGAGCCCGTTCCTGCTGCCGTAGCGGCGGATCTTGCTCGCGGCGCTGACCCGGTTAAGCTCTATCTTAAAAAGATGGGCAGCGTCTCTTTGCTCACCCGTGAAGGTGAAGTCGAGATTGCTAAGCGAATTGAGGAAGGCGAAGTCGAGATTCTTCGTGCCCTTTTAGCTTCCAAGTTAGGGACCTTGGCGATTGTCGATTTAGGGGAACGCCTGGAGGCCGGCCGTACCAAAGTGAAAGACGTGATTCGTGGTGTGGACGAAGAAATTTCACCTGATGACGAAAAAAAATACCTCGATAAAGTTTTGAATGCGATTTCGAAGGTCAAAGCATTGGTGACCTATCAGGAGAAGATGGACGAAAAGCCCGCTTCTGATGCAAAAAAAGCCGCCGCATTGAAATCAAAAGACCAAGTTTTGGTGGAGATCAAAAAGCGAGAGCGCCAGGTTGAGGCTGCCTTTCACGATATTGCTTTTAATCGGAAGACGATTAATCAGCTCTCCAATAAAATCAAAGGGTATTGGGTTCGTGGTAAAGAACTCATTGATGAAAAGAAGAAAGTTTATGATTTTCTAGGCATCAAAGATTCCAAGACCATGCGAGAGATTAGTAAAGATTACAGACAGAACTCAGAGTCTCATGCTGGCTTGTGCAAGCTTTATGATGTCAGCCCTCAGAAGCTAGCCCAGCTGATTCAGAATGAAGAAGAGCTTTATAAGAAAATTCAGCGACTTGAAGAAGAGGCTGGAATCGCTGTCGATGAATTGCGTCGTATTCATGACACGTTGACCATTGGGGAGCGTAAGGCAGATCAGGCGAAGAGTGAGCTGGTTGAGGCTAATTTACGTCTAGTGGTTTCTATTGCTAAGAAATACACCAATCGAGGCCTTCAGTTTTTAGATTTGATTCAAGAAGGCAATATCGGACTCATGAAGGCGGTCGATAAGTTCGAGTACCGTCGAGGCTATAAGTTTTC
>JANNCA010000327.1:0-7125 GCA_031386075.1 Oligoflexia bacterium | reverse complement strand
CATTTTGGATCACCTAATAAGAACTGGTCTTCTCCTGGCTGGACAATTCGGCCTAAAAAAATTTCGTTTGGATTGTATTCTAAAACACTGCGTAATGTTGAGGTTACCCGATTTGTAAATAATTCCTTAAATTTGGTTACTTTTGAAGTGCTCAAGACTTCCTGATAAAGTCCAAGTCGAGATGTTCGAGTCGCTTGAATAAATGGCTGTGATTTGGCAAGAGTTTCGGAATCTTTTATAGACGCCTCATATTCATCCAGTACGGTTCTTCCGTCTTCTGTGATGGGGAAGTCGAAAAAAATCCAAGATTCCAAGAAAACTCCGTCCTTACAAATCTCCATGTGAGAATATCTCGCACGTAAGTCATCCCAACATTTATTAAGCGCTGGGAACCTTTTCTCATCAATGAGAATCATTGCAAAAAAATAGAGAAATCTGAAGCATTGATAGAAATAACGAACAGACGGTTGAGCGTCTTTCATATCGTCCGTATTGATCAGTCGATGAAAGTCTTTAAAGTTCCTGAGTTCCCTGAGACTCAATCGGCTAGGATCGACTGGCAGAACACTCATCCATTCAGGTTGTCGGGAGTTTGGTTGATAGAATTTCACCGTAGTTCAGTATCACCTTTAACCAGAACAACGCCAACGAATAATCTCATGACTTGAAGCGATGTATCGCTTGATAATAGCTTAGTTCAGACTAAATCTGTCCGGTGAAAGAGCGCCCGCTCTACGTAAAACGACTTCAGTTCAAATATATTTCTCATCTAGGCAGGATCATCACTCATGCGCGAAGGTAGATCCTGAAACTGGCAACTCGAGTGAAAAAGGAGGTAGACCCTATGGTCACAGCGTGGGCGGGAACGCGACCCACCGCCCTGGCCGGAATCACATAGATTCTGGCATCAGATCTGTGACAACCGGAACCGCCGCAGGGGAATCTGCGGGCTGGGTTTGGTGTGACACGGGTTTGAACCGCGACCGAATCGTTGAGTCGGATCGTCCCCAAGACTACTGACTACGATTCGCTCTTACAATTTGAGTACGTACACCCTGGCCATGGTGGGGCCTAAAACCGCCGTGTAGGTCCTGCGGGCAGCCTTTTTTAGGATCAAGTAGCTCATAAAGAGTTGTTCGCCCAATTCCAGCACTCTTGGCGAAATGCGTCTTGTTAATTACGGTAAGACAAGAAATCAAAATACTTTGGAAGGAATCTAAATCTTCACTTCGAATACACTCGAGCAAGGTTTCACTCACAAGCTTGGAGTTCTTCAGATCTGAGTTCTTGGAGGGTGGGGTAGTCGTAAATGGAGCTTTTCCCGATTTTTTCTGCTGATTTGATTTCGTCGCTTTATCCATTTTTGCCCCGATGCCTTGTTACTCTAACTGTCTGGGATGCCGGATTTATTGTCAAATAGCATTTTGTGGATCGTAAAATATTATGTGGCAATTCGTATTTGTTAAGTCCCTAAATGCGCTTGTCGTTCTGTAGCAGCTATTTGTCAGTCCTTATTTGAAAGGTTGCCTTCCATTCGTAGAACAGTACTGGATAGATCAACAGCTCAAGAATGAACGAAGTCACCAGCCCACCGACCATGGGTGCGGCGATTCTTTTCATTACGTCTGCTCCAGCTCCCGTTGACCAAAGGATAGGCGTCAGCCCGAGAAGAAGCGCACAGACTGTCATCATTTTAGGCCGAATGCGGTGAACAGCTCCTTCGACAATTCCTTCAATCAGATCTGCTTTTGATTTCATCTGTCCCAGTTTGACCCGGTGATTATAAGCCAGGTCGAGATACATGAGCATAAACACGCCGGTCTCTGCATCCAGGCCGAGAAGTGCGATCATTCCGACCCAAGTCGCAATTGAGCTATGGTATCCGAGCATCCAGAGAAACCACACAGCGCCGATCAAAGAAAATGGGACTGCCAGCATCACGATTCCCGTTTTCACCCACGATCCTGTGTTGAAATGGAGGAGTACAATAATGAGAAGCAAAGCCAAGGGAACGACAACCTTCAAGCGTTCTTTGACCCGTTCCATATTCTCGAATTGACCGCTCCAGGAAATAAAATAACCTTGGGGAATTTTCACTTGGCCCATGATTTTGGTTTTGGCTTCATCTACGAAACTCCCGATATCTCGACTTGAAGGATCGACGTCGACAAAGACGTAACCCACGGGCATCGCATTTTCGTCGCGGACCATGCTTGGGCCTTCTCTGACCTGAATATTCGCGAGTTCAGATAGTGGGATAGTTGCACCGGAAGGTGTGGAGATGAGAAGGCGTCGCAGGTTTTCTAGGTCATCACGGAACGCACGATTGAAACGAACTTGAATTGGATAGCGCTCGCGGCCACTCAAAGAAACGGAAACGTTTTCTCCACCGATTGCTGTCATAGCTTGGTCTTGTGCTTCCTTCAGGCGCAGACCGTAGCGAGCCAAAGCATCTCTGCGAAAATCGACATCCACGAAATATCCACTGCCAGAGCGCTCTGCAATCACCGTTCGTATGCCTCGAATGGGTTGAAGCGCCGTTTCAATTTCTTTAGCAACGGTCTCGATCACTTTCAAATCAGGACCGAATACTTTGACACCGACTGTGCTACGAATCCCAGTAGAAAGCATGTCGATACGATTCTTAATCGGCATCGTCCAGATGTTCGGCATTCCTGGATAGACCAGTTGTTCATTCATTTCTGCGATGAGAGCTTCTTCAGTGATGGTTTCCTTCCACATCGGAATACCGAAGAAATGTTTTCTGAACGTCCGCCACTCAGATTTGGGCTTGAGCTGAATGGTTGTTTCTACCATGTTGAGCGGAGCTGTGTCGGTTGAAGTCTCTGCTCGTCCCGCTTTTCCGAAAACAGTGTCCACTTCGGGAAAGGACTTCAAGATTCGATCTTGTGACTCGATGATTCGTCTGGCTTCTGTAACGGAAAGTCCAGGAAGTGCCGTGGGCATATAGAGAAGACTCCCCTCATGCAATGTAGGCATGAACTCTGATCCTAAGAGCCAGTATCCTGGAATCGCTGAAGCAGTCATGAGTCCTGCCGCAATCAGTGTCGTTTTACGATACTTCAGAACCCATCGAACGGCGGGCTCATAGACTCGGAAGAGTCTTCGGCTGATCGGGTGTTTTTCCTCTGGATAATATTGTCCAACTAGAACTCTGTTTGCGACAGAGTTTAGCCATGCATGCTTTGTGTGAAATGGGTCAGCTCGCGAAAAAAGCATGCGAAGGGCTGGGTCCAGCGTAACCGAAAGAATAGCCGCGATCGTCATGACTAAATTTTTTGAGAGAGCCAATGGGCGAAAGAGGCGTCCCTCCTGATCAACCAAGGTAAAGATCGGAAGGAATGCTACTGCGATCACAAGGAGTGAAAAGAAAACGGATGGTCCTACCTCAAGCAAGGCTTCGAGCCTGATTTGATGAAAGTCCTCTTTGCGCCCACCCTGGTCCCAATGCTGAATTTTTCGATATGCGTTCTCAACTTCTACTATGGCCCCGTCCACGAGTACGCCAATTGAAATCGCGATACCGGAGAGAGACATGATGTTAGAACTCTGGCCCGAAAAGTAGAGCGGAACAAAGGATAACAGTACAGCAATAGGGAGAGTGATGATCGGGACTAGGGCCGAAGGAATGTGCCACAGGAAAATCAGAATCACGATGCTGACGATCAGCATTTCTTCAATCAAGCCCACTTTGAGGGTATGAATGGCGCGATGAATGAGGTCTGATCGATCATAGACGGTTTCGATCTTCACTCCAGGAGGCAAGCCCGGGCGAATTTCATCGAGCCTTGCTTTCACTCGAGCTATCACCTTGGGAGTATCTTCCCCTTGGCGCATAACGATGATGCCGCCGACCGTGTCGCCTTTTCCATTCAAGTCTGTGACTCCACGCCGCATCTCAGGGCCAATCACAACATGAGCTACCTGTTTGACTAATATGGGGGCGCGAGACCTAGGATCGTAGGTGACCACAGCATTCTCGATTTCATCGGATGAGGTAACTAGCCCTCGACTCCGTACCATCGCCTCCGTGCCGGAAAACTCTAACACCCTCCCGCCACTTTCTTGATTGGAACCTCGAACTGCCTCCATGACCTGACTGAACGTCACATGAAATGTTTGAAGTTTGATCGGATCGACGAGAATTTGGAGTTGTTTGACATAGCCGCCGACCGAGGCGACTTCAGCAACTCCAGGCACTGATTGAAGTTGAAATTTGAGTGTCCAATCTTGAAGACTTCTGAGGTCGGAAGGATCAAGCTTTCCCGACTCGTCCAAAAGCGCGTACTGATAAACCCAACCGACGCTGGTTGCATCAGGACCGAGTTCTGTCTTTACACCCTGAGGAAGGTTTGGCGTAACCCTGTTCAGATATTCCAACACACGGCTCCTGGCCCAATAGAGGTCCGTGCCGTCTTCGAAAATCACGTAGACATAAGAGTATCCAAAGTCCGTCAGACCGCGAATCGACTTTACTTTGGGCGCGCCCAGCAGCCCCGATATCAACGGATAGGTCACTTGATTTTCAATCAGATCAGGTGAACGATCCCAACGGGAATAAAGGATGACCTGTGTGTCAGAAAGATCAGGAATCGCATCAATGGGGATGTGTTTGAGCGAATATACTCCACCTAGAATGGTCAGCAATGTCACGATCAAGACGAGGATTCGATTGTGAGCAGAAAACTCAATGATCTTTTTAATCATGGCGAACCATCACTGAATTCGATTCTGGACTCGGAGTCCAAGAGAAAGTTTGGGCCGGCAGAGACACGCTCCCCTTCGTTTATGCCACCCTTAATTTCGTAATAGCCCTGAGCCTTAGAGCCAAGACGGATTGCACGGGGACTGAAATTGCCATCTGCTGTAGCGATGAAGAGAAGATCCTTAGAGCCAGTATGAAGAACAGCAGTCTCGGGAACAGCAAGCACGTCTGATAGACGGATTTCAATCGTTCCAGAAAGTGAAGCTTCAGTCCTCAGGGATTGACTCGGTTTCTGACGTAGAACTCCGTTAACCCGTGCTGTACGAGTCATAGGGTCTAAGATAGATTCGATGGAAGTGATCTTACCGCTCAGACGCTCTCCAGGAAGCATGGGGATATCGGTCTGAAAAGTCATTCCAGGCTTAATGAGCGCCAGGTCTTGTTCATAAACTTGAAATGAAATGCCTTCTCCCCCCAAGGCTCTCCCTGCGACACGGACCTCCTTCGTGAGAGTTTTACGCTCGACAAGAACAATACGTGTCCCGCTGTGCATCAACTGCTCCGGAGTAAGACTGAATGAGGTACGACCGTCCACTTTAGAGTTCGATGGTTCCTGAGTCTTGTCATCTTCATAAACAGGAATATAGTCCATCCCCATGCTGTCTTTGGCTGACACCTTGGAATGAATCGATGGGTCCATGGGGTGCCTGTAGTATTTGACCTTACGATGAGTGGACGACGTTTTTGGACTTGTCTTGGAACTAGGTGCTGGCGTTACCTGAGATTTCACGCGAACAAGTTTCATATGGCAGATGGGGCACTCGCCCGGATAGTCAGATCTGACTTGGGAATGCATAGGACAAGTGTATTGGGTTTTTTGAACAGGGGCCTGAGCTGGAGTAGGTGCGGTATTTTCAGCGAAACTATCGCTGATAAAACTGGGTCCAATAAACCCAACTGCTAAGAGTGTCAGTAAAAAGGTTCGCTTCATAATTGATCTCCTTTAAATGAAAGCGCTTCCAACTCTGAGATGGCTTTCTCGTAGTCCACATGCAGGTTTAGAGCAGCAAGTTGAAGGTCCAGGTATTGTTCCATGGATTCACGATGCTCTGTAAGACTTTCCATGTCCGTCGGAGCGACACTGTGAGCAACTTTCATTCTCTTCTGAGCCTGGGGAATGATCTGTTTCTCGAAGTTGAGGAGTTGGGTTCGCAAACTCTCTGCTTCCGAACGTGCCTTAAGAAGTTTGAGCTTCAATTCATTCTCAGTCTGCTTGGTTTGTGCGCGTAGTTCTTGGGTACGGGCTTGAGCCTCAGCTACGCGAGCCTTGGGCTGCCAAAAGAAAAGAAATGGAAGTTCGACGCCGAGCATGACTTCAGAGTTATTTGGCATCACTCCGTCATATCTACGGTTGTAGCGGTACTTAAGAGTAAAATCGGGTAGCCATTCCGACTTTGTTCGATCTCCTATTGCCTCGAAAGCCTCGGTGGAAGCCCTGAGCGCCTTGAGTTGCGGATGTTGCTGGATGAGCTGATTCGAAGATCCAGGTGCCTTAGGAAGCTCGGAAAGAGGAGGTTTTTCGAGTGCAGATAGTTGAGTCAAGGGGTCCTGACCCATGACCACATTCAGGGTGCCTTGGGCGACCTTCTCGGTTTGACGTGCCTTTTCGATTTCGTTTTGTGCCAAGTCGATTTCAGTCTGAATTCGGATCAAATGCGCCTGGGTCATTCGATCGGATAGGGTCGCGGATCGAATTCGTTTCGAATGGTTTTCGAGGGTTTGGCGTTTTTCTTCTAACAGATTGATCTGTGCCTTTGCGCGGTAGAGTTCGAGGTAAGCTCCTTTGGCTTCCGTCCGGAGTGACAAAAGGCGGGCTTCGAGTTGCGCTTGGGTAGCCTTTTGCTCAGAACTTCGTTCCCTTGATTCAGCTGTAAGCTTTGTTGGAAAGGGAACAGTCTGGCTGAGCTGGATAGAATTCTCCATGAGCCCTGAAAATGGTCCTTGATCGCCCATGGTGCCCAACGAGAGCATGGGGGGATGGATGGATGGAGCAGCCTGAACCCTCGCCTCGGATTGAGCGAGTTTCGCCTTCAAAGCTGCGATTTCAGGGTGGTTTTTTGCCGCTAACTCTATCACATTGGAAAGACTAAGCTTTTGGCTAGTCATTCCGTCTGCATAGGCCGAAGTGAGGCCTAGAGCGATCGAGCTAAGGGATAGGAACGTGCGGCAAAAGGCTTTCATATTCATAAGTACGGCTGATGCCGAAATTCGTGACCGATGTCACGAATTTTTAGTTGGCCCGTAAACATTAAGGAGGGGGCATGTGAACAGTGAGCCAAGTGATGAAATACTCATGACTGCTTATGCCAGTGACGGAAATGCTGTCGCATTTACAGAAC
>JANNCA010000338.1:0-8257 GCA_031386075.1 Oligoflexia bacterium | reverse complement strand
GGCAGCTTTTCCATATTCCTCAATGGCTTCGTCGTAACGGCGGTATCGAAAATAGAGATCAGCTAGTTCTAGGTGTTTGACAGCAAACTTACGGTCGATTTCGAAGTCACCGCTTGACTGTTTGATCGCGATGGACTGGTTGGCTTGCTCAAAAATTTTTTTAGCATCATCATATTTGCCAATATCATTGAAGAGTACGCTGAGGCAGATGGCTGCGTCCGTGTGTTTTGGGTCAATGGACAATGCTCTTTTTAGGTTATCTATGGTCAATCCGATTTGGCCTTGAAAGTAATACATGACGCCGAGCAGATAGTGTGTATCAGGATTCTGTGGATCTACTCTAAGTTTTTCTCGGATGAGGCTCTCAGCTTCGCTGAACTGACGTCTAGCCAAAAGTTCCTGGATTTGGCGATTTCTTGAATTATTCTCACCTTTCGCTGGGTCATAAGTCGATTGAATCATTATTTTTATTTTATGCTTTCAATTTTTTTTAATTTTTCTAACGCTTTTTTAGCCGCTTCAGTTTCTGAGTATAATTCTATAATCTTTTTGTATCTAGGTTTAGCAGAATCGTAAAAATTTCGAACAAAATAAAAGTCACCAATATAAAGTTCTTTTTCAGCCAAAAGCCTTCTTATATCAACGACATCTTTTTGAGCTGCTGGGGCATCGGTTGACGAGGGAAATCGTCTAAGAAAATCTCCATAGGAATCTAAGGCTTTGTGGGCAGTAGTTAGATCTCTAGCTACATTTCCTGGGATGTCGTTGTAATAGGATTTTCCAGCTCGAAACATCGAATAGGCCGCTTTTTCATGCTTTGGGTGCAATTCACGGAAAGTTTCATAAGATGCAGCAGCCTCTGCATAGGATTCTTGTAAAAAAAACACATCTGCAATTTTAAGTTGCGCATCGACTGCAAATTTAGAGTATGGAAATTTATTTTTAATAATTCTCAATTTATCAATTGCAAGCTGGTAGTGGTCACTCTGGACTTCTTCTTCGGCTTCCTTAAAGAGGGAGCTTGGATCGTTATCATTTACCTGGGCGCTGGAGCAGCCCAGTTGGTAGATTAAACTAACGATAATCAGTGCTAGAAAGGGTCGACGGGTGATATTTTGCATACAAGTAGTATTCTTCCCATATTTTGATTCAAAGAGTCAACAAACTGGATGCCTTCACCCATCCGATTCCTTGGATAGAGTATCGAATTTGTCGCCATACCTCCGGACTGGAGGGATTTGAGGAGTCCTTCGATGTGGGACCTAAAATGCGGACTTGAGTTCCCTCCTCGATTTGAGACATTTCAATGAAGTGAGTGCCAGGCCCACTTCGGACGAGCTGCTTTTCAAGAGAAATGGCTGGTGGTGACTGATTTGCCCATTGCTGCACCGAATAAATAAATATCGCTAAAAAAACCCCTAGGATCCCGAGAAATCCACCGAGGTTGAATAGGACCTTTGAAAGCGAGCGAAATTTGATGTAAATTCGGAGCCAATTCATGGCAACGCCTAAGCTCAGGAGTCCTAAGATCGTACGGAAATCGCGAGTCGAGAGCGACTCTGCGAGCTGTTCTATCCAGGTTGACGCTGGGTCGAGTTTGTCAGTCCCAATCTTTCGTTCTAATGCAGATCGTGCGTTAGTTAAGTTACTGAGAATTTCTGGGTCCTTTGGGTTGAGGCGGTATGCCTTTTCTAAATTTCCTATAGACAGCCCGAGACGGCCCAAATGAAAATAGAGGGTGCCTAAATTATAGTAGTAGTGGGGATCTTCGGGGTCGTCTGTCTGATGGTGCTCTTGTATTGACTGTAAAGATTTTTCGAAGTTCTTTGACTCATAAAGTACCTTGGAATCATTCCATGATTGCCAAAGAGACGAGTCGTTAGAAAAAGCCTTTTCTGAATTCAAAATGAGGGCGCACATAAATCCAAGTCGAACTAAGAGTCGCATTTTTTGAAAATACCTGGCCAAGCCATCACCTTGCAACAAAAATAAGTTCATGATATTGCATGGAAAGTTCATTCAAGGAGTCTAAATGTCAGCCGAGTTCACGACTGAGTCAAAGAATTTACGTAAATCTGCCCGCTTTCAGCGAGCTAAAAAGGAACTTGTTGATTCCATTTTAGAGTCCACTCAGGAAATCAGGGAGGTTAAAGCAGGAACAGATCACCCTGATGCCCGAATGGCCTATCAAAATTTAATACGGGAGTTTGTACGGGATCGAGGCAGAGATCTTTATTTTCAGCTGCTATTGTCAGGGCTTGGCTCAGGGCCATTGGTCGAACTTATGGATGGAAGTGTTAAGTACGATATGATTACTGGCATAGGGATTAATTTTTTTGGGCATAGCTACTCAGCTCTCATTGAAGAAATGGTAGAGGGATTACCTTCCAATGTGATGCAAGGGAATCTAGAGCCAGGACTTGAGGTGAAAGAACTGCTATCGGCCATTCTGGCGCGAGTAGGTGTTGGGAGTCGGCTTGTTCACGGCTGGACAATGTGCAGCGGAACCATGGTGAACGAAGTTGCCCTAAAAATAATTCGCCAGAAGAAATCACCAGCGACTCGAATTCTAGCTTTTCAAGATTGCTTTGCCGGACGATCTACCGCTATGCAGGAAATTACAGATAATCCATCCTATCGCCAGGGCCAACCTCTCTACGGAGAAGTCTCTTATTTGCCGTTCTACGACGGGAGGAGGGGGCTTCAGTCGAGTATAGAAGCGACACTTTCATCTATGGAAGATATCCTGAGGCGTTATCCAGGGCGGTTCGCTACTTTGCTGATCGAGTTGGTCCAAGGGGAGGGCGGTTTTCAATATGCCCCGAGGGAGTTTTATGTGCGAGTGTTTGAGTATGCTCGGAAAGCTCAATTGGCAATTTGGGTGGATGAAATTCAAACGTTTGGAAGAACAGGCGAGCTTTTTGCGTATCAAAAGTTTTCTCTCCATGAATACGTCGATGTTGTGACTATCGGAAAAATGCTTCAGTCTTGTATGGTTCTTTTCACGGCTGAGTATAACCCAAAGCCTGGCTTGGTAGCGGGCACTTTTTCAGGAAGTACAGCAGCACTTCGCACGGGGAGGCGAGTTCTAGAGATTTTGGATGAGGGGAAATTTTTAGGGCGCGATGGGAAAATCGAAAAACTATCCCGTTACTTTATGGGTCGTCTTGAGCATTTAATGTCTCATTCTTGTCAAAGCTTGATTGCAGAGGTTCGTGGAATAGGGGGAATGATTGCATTCCTTCCGTTTGATGGAACTATGGACGATATTAAGTCTGTATTGATGCGTTTATTTGATTTAGGGGTGATCGCATTTTATTGTGGCCACGGCCCTTTTCTTATTCGATTTTTACCTCCCCTGGGTGTCATGGCAGAGAGGGATATTGATCGGGTGACTCAGCTGATTGAACAGGCACTTCTTGACGAATCTAAGAGTCGATTATTGTTGGAATTGCGGAAAAATGAAGGGGCTTGAGTCATGAAAAGATTTCTGGAAGAAGCAAGGCGAATGATTCGCATTAATTCAGTCAGCTCGCACGGCAATGAAGAAATCGCAAATTTTGTTGCTGCCTTAATGCAAGACCGAGGGCTTAAAACTCAGATTCAATATGTCACACATTCTAATGAAGATATTTCTAAGCGACAATTTAATGTGATAGGTGTTCTGGGTGACCCTTTGTCTGATCGAAAAATAAAAAAGGGACTTCTTCTGAATACTCATCTCGACACGGTAAGCCCTGGAATAGTTGAAAATTGGACTGAGACAGGAGGGGATCCATATTCAGCTAACTTCAAGGATGGTAAAATTTTTGGGCTGGGATCTGCGGACGGGAAATTAGACTTTCTTTGTAAACTTCATGCAGTCGAAAGATTTCGGGAGAGAAAGTTGAAGCAACCTATTTATTTGGTTGGCACTTGTGGCGAAGAGATAGGAATGTTCGGCGCTAAATATCTCATTAAATCTGTTTCTCTCAATCCTAAGTTTGTTTTGGTGAGTGAGCCTTCTGATCTAAAGGTGATTTATGCTCACAAATCTATGAATATTTTTCGGGTGTCGATTGGCTTTCAGCTCGTTGAAAGAGATGCGAGGGGGTTTAATCGGCGGATTGATCTTCATTCATTTGGAAAATCTGCACATAGTGCGTACCCTTACTTGGGAGTAAATGCCATTTTATCATCGGCTGACTTTTTACATCGGGCGATGGAAAACGGATTTGAGATGAGATTTACTCGTTTAGACGGGGGAGATACAGTTAACAAAGTTCCAGATCATTCTGTTACACAGTTTTATTTAACTTCTCATCAGTTCGAAGATTTTAAACGCTTTTTTAGAGAAATGGTAAAATCAGCTGGAAAGGAAAAAGCGTTTAGGGTTGAGTTAGGAGGAGTGGGGGATGCAGGGGTTCGATTTTTACCAGATAATCTGTTTCCGTGTGTTACAGATATCATCTCTTTCTTTAAGGAACTTTCATCAGAACTAGCTTTGTTGAAGGATGATACTTATGACCCGGCCTTTTCCACCGTTAATTTCGGACTACTCAAGCAACGCATGGGGTGCGTGGACTTGCAGTTCGATATTCGATTATTGCCACAGACATCCTCTGAAGATATTTTTGGTAAAGTTCTGAAGGGGATTCAGTTGATTTCCGCTCGATATCCTAACCTAAATGTATCGGCGGCCCGTGAGCGAATGAATCCAAGTCTCAATATGCCTTTGGAAGATCAGCTACTCAGAGTTTGCCGGGAAGCAATGGTGCATGCTGGAATTGAGCCTTCATTTACAAAAAAAGCCACCTCGACTGAAGCTGCACTGTATTTTCAGGCAGGTTATCAGGCGATTGTGTTCGGACCTGGGCAATCACAAGGCAACAGTCATAGTCCAAACGAAAATAACAGTATTGAGCAGTTGGAAAAAGCTATGGGATTTTATGAAAAAGTTATTGAAAAGGTTTGTTTATGATTCTTCTGAGGGAAATTCAGGAGAAAGACTTAGATGATTTAGAGCGATTTGCTCAAATTCCTGGTTTTATTAATTTGCCTAATGACAAGGAGATGCTGAAAGAAAAAATTTTAAAATCAATTTTTTCTTTTCAGGATGAAAACCCGGGGCGATTTGATGGAAAATATATATTTATAGCGGAGGATCTTGAGACCCACCAAATTCTTGGAACTTCGATGATTGCCGCCCAGCATGGAACGGTAGAGTCGCCTCATTTTTATTTTGAGGTAGGGAGTGAGGAAAAGTTTTCAGAGACAATCAAGACGGGCTTCATTCACGGAACTCTTACTTTAAAATATGATTCTAATGGCCCCTCTGAAATTGGTGGATTGGTTTTAAATCCTGAGCAGCGGAACTCAGATCTTCGAATGGGGCGACAAATTTCTTTCGTGCGATTTTTATTTTTGGGTTTGAATCGTGGAAGATTTAAACGAAAAATTCTTGCTGAATTGTTGCCTCCTTTGAATAAAAAAGGGCAGTCTCCCTTGTGGGAAGCCATTGGAAGACGGTTTACTAATATGGATTATGGCGAGGCGGACTCTCTTTGCCAGAAAGATAAAGAATTTATTTTCTCTCTCTTTCCTTCTGGAAAAATATATACAACATTTCTTTCAGCTGAGGCTAAGAATGCAATTGGAAGAGTGGGTAAAGAAACTGAACCCGTTGTTCACATGTTAAAAAAAATTGGTTTTCAGTATAAGAATCAAATCGATCCATTTGATGGTGGGCCCCATTTCTGGGCTACCGTGGATGATCTCGCGCCCATTAAGAAGATCAAGTCATACGTTTTTGATTCTCAAACTGAATCTGACCCTTCTCCTGATCGAGGTTTTTCTCTTTTGGGTGGGATTCTTTGCAACGCAATTCAAAAACGGGGAGAGTTTCGTGCCATAGCTGTACACGCTGGTTTGAAAGAAGGCCGTCTATTCGTTTTGGATCCACCCTGCGATCAAGTTCAAACTGTTTTGGGGTTGAATATGAACGACAATATTGTATTTATGCCTTACTATTAGACCCTATGATTAAGCCTAAATTTAATTTTCCGGTTCAAGGTGATTTTTTTAACGGCCAATTTCATCGGCCTATTACTGTCCATGGAGAGTGGATGAGCAGGAGTCCGGGTGATCAATTAGATGAAATTGGAAAATTCCAGTATTCGTATTCCTCTGTTGAAGAAGTAGTGCAATCAGCTCGATCTGCAACGGTTGGTTGGAGACGTAAAAGTATTCAGGAGCGAGCGGAACTATTAAAAAAATATCAGGCTGTGATTCATCGACGTTCTGACGAATTTTCTGAAATCATTGCTCGCGAAGTAGGTAAGCCGCTTTGGGAGGCTCAGCTCGAAGTGAAGACGATGCTGAGTAAAATTGATATTACCCTTGCTGAGAGTTTGAAGTGGGTTACGAATTTTGAAATCCCTAAAATTATGGAAAATACTTTAGGGGTATGCCGATTTCGACCTTTGGGGGTCATGGTCGTGATTGGGCCGTTTAATTTTCCTGGTCATTTACCTAATGGGCATATTGTTCCGGCGTTATTGACTGGAAATACAGTGATTTTCAAGCCGTCAGAAAAGGCCCCTATGGTTGGACAGCTTATGGCGGAATGTTTTCAGGAGGCTCAATTTCCAGTAGGAGTCGTCAATTTGATTCAGGGTGAGAGGGAAGTGGGTCGTCGTCTCACCGCTCATGAGGGCATTGATGCGGTATTGTTCACAGGATCTTATGAGGTTGGAGCTCGAATCAAGCAAGACACTCTTCAGCAGCATTGGAAGCTACTTGTATTAGAAATGGGGGGAAAGAATTCCTCTATTATTTGGCATGATGCACAAATAGATGCGGCAGTTTATGAAACTCTTACGGGGGCGTTTTTGACTGCTGGACAGAGGTGCAGTGCCACCAGTCGGGTGATTGTTCACAAGGAAAAATTGGCCGAATTTGTAGCTCGATTTCATCAGCGCTCGAAGGCTTTTTCGATTGGGCATCCCTTAGAAAATCCCTTTATGGGGCCGTTGATTGACCAAGGGTCTGTAGATCGATATATGAAATTCTTAGGGATTGCTAGCCGTGAAGGGTGCGAAATAGTGATGCGAGGTAAGGTACTCGAGCTTCCGACCCGTGGAAATTTTGTAACTCCATCGATATGTTTAGCAAAGGGGTTGTCGATTGATCAAACTCGGAAGAGCATTTATCAACAGACGGAGCTCTTTGCTCCCAATGTGGTGATATTGGGTGTCGACGAGATAGATGAGGCTATTGAACAGGCCAATTGCACACAATATGGACTGGTTGCTAGCGTTTTCAGTCAGGACCGTAAAATTTACGAAAGATGTTTAGATGGCCTTCAGATGGGGCTGGTGAATTGGAATAAATCTACATCGGGAGCGTCGTCTCGGCTGCCGTTCGGCGGCTTAAAGAAAAGTGGGAATCACTTTCCTACAGCGCTGATGGCGACTCAATATTGTACTACGCCTGTTGCGTCTCTAGAGGTCAATGAGCCCGGGTCAACAAAGGATCTGGCTAATAGCGTGCCTGGGATCAATTGGAATCATTCATTTTGAAATCGAAAGTACTGGATCGGGTACAGGTGACCCTTGAAATCGAGATCTCAAGTCGCAACAGGTTCCGATCCAGTACTTTTAACAGCCTCAAAAAGAGTGCTCTCATTGCATCATTGTTGAATGGCCTTCGCAACATTTGCAGCTTGGGGGCCTTTTGGGCCCTCGATGAGATCAAACTCAACTTTTTGCCCCTCAACGAGGGTTTTAAACCCATCGCCTTGAATCGCCGTGTAATGCACAAATACGTCTCGTTCAGTCCCTTCCGCTTGAATAAACCCATAGCCTTTACTGTCGTTGAACCATTTTACTAAACCTGTTGCCATCCAAACACCCCCTGAAAATATAAAAGAGAAGAGCAACTTTAGTTTGAAGTAAACCTGGTTTAACGGTCAGGTCAAATGAAAAATGTCATTATGCGCGATTAATGCAAAAGGCCCTACAACCGGGCAGATTGTAGGGCCTTTTGAATGTTCCTAATTATGGTTCAGCGGTACTTTCAACTTTATTTCCACATAACCTAGTTTGTACTTTCTAGGTCAATCAACACTACTTCTGCTCCTCACTGAAACTTTTAATAATGGCCCATCATCGGATTACCCATCATCGGATTACCCATCATTGGATTACCCATCATTGGATTACCCATCATTGGATTACCCATCATTGGGTTACCCATCATTGGGTTACCCATCATTGGG
>JANNCA010000300.1:0-6671 GCA_031386075.1 Oligoflexia bacterium | reverse complement strand
ATGTCTAGTTCAGTTGGCTTATGCCATTGGTGTTGCAGAGCCGGTGAGTGTCATGGTCAATGCCTTTGGTACTGAAAAAATAGCTCTTCATAAATTGGAGACGGCTGCTCGGGAAATCTTTTCTCTTCGTCCGGCTGGAATTATTGAATCCCTCAATCTTCTTAGGCCAATTTATGGGAAGACCTCTGCCTATGGTCATTTTGGGCGAATGGAACCCGAATTTACTTGGGAAAAGACAGACCAGGTAGCTGCTTTGAAGAGCTTGAAGTAGTATTGATCTATTCCCTAGTCCTCATTAATAAGTATTTTCTTTAAATATTTTCTGTAAATATCAAAAATCTATTACACTAGTATAGATGCATTTTTTCTTTCTCATGGCACGTACCTATCCTTACTGGGCTATTCCATTTGGGCTTGTCGTAGTGGAGGTAGGCATGCACTTTAGAAGAAGGTGTAGGCCAGTTCAGCATCTCTGTTGGGCATTGGTGACGTTGGTTGTTCTAGGTTTCATACTTTGGATTGTATTTCGAGGAGATCTAAACTCGTCACAATGGGTCCGTTCATTCTCTTGAGAATTCCTTTTGACACATCGGCAAAGTTTGCTTAGCCTTAGTAGTATAAGATTAGCGCGGTTGGTGCCAGGTGACGGGTTTTCAACCGCTTAGGCGGCGCTGAGTGTGACTTAGCGTTTAACTCACGGAAGGGTAAAGGGGGGAGCATTGATGCTCGCATTTCGATCTCCATTAGTTGGAGAAAGTCTGGCAATTCAAGAAATTTTTAAAACAATTGAAAAGGTGGCACAGGCGGATAGCACCGTTCTGATCACGGGAGAAAGCGGCACTGGTAAGGAACTGGTAGCGAGAGCGGTTCATGAAAATTCACCTCGAGCAGGGAAGCCATTAGTGGTTGTTAACTGTGGAGCTATTCCATCTCAACTTTTAGAGGCAGAATTTTTTGGCCATGTGAAAGGTGCCTTCACGGGGGCAGTACAAAATCGACAGGGTCGATTTGAGTTGGCTCATACTGGAACTCTTTTTCTAGATGAAGTTGGGGATATTCCTTTGCATTTGCAGGTCAAGCTTTTGAGAGTCTTACAAACTCGGCAGTTTGAGCCCGTTGGATCTTCCAAGACAATGGACGTGGATGTGAGAATTATTGCCGCAACGAACCGGGATCTGGAGGACGCAGTTCAGAAGAAGGAGTTTCGGGAAGATCTTTATTATCGATTGAATGTGATTCCCGTGAAAATTCCGTCGTTGCGAGAGAGAAAGACAGACATCCCTATCTTGGTGAATCACTTTGTTCAGCAGTTTAACGAAATCACCGGAAGCTCAGTCGAAGCGCCGAGTGGCCAGGTCATGGATTCCCTCATGGCTTATGATTGGCCGGGTAATGTACGCGAACTTGAAAACCTGATGGAGCGCCTTGTGATTATGAAAGAGATGGGGCCCGTAGAGTTGGGAGATATGCCACATCGAGTATTCCAAAGCTATGCTGAGGGCCGACCCCAAGGCTCCGGAGCACTTTCGGAGTGGGAGTTTCCCAAAATGGCTTTACCCCAGACTGGCATGGACCTTAAGGCGGTTGTAGCAGCATTCGAAAATCATTTAGTGGATCAAGCACTTGCTCGTACCAAGGGGAATAAAAATCGCGCCAGCGAATTGCTCAGCATGAATCGTACGACCCTTGTCGAGAAGTTGCGTAAACGTGGAATGATCACGCCTCTGACCTCTCGTAAAAAGGAAGATGAAGCTGACCCCCTCAATCCAGACTTAGGTAGCTCAGATTTGCCGATTTAGCCGTTTATTTCCTTATTTTTTTGATGCCGGTGTCACAGAAGGCGGAGTTGTCTCGGGCGTTTGATTGGAATTTTCCTCAGATGTTTTAATGGTTTGGCGAACTAGATTCCGAATGATTCGATTCCGATTAGCTCCGCCTAGAAGTGCTTTGATTTGGTCATAGAGTGCCGGATCGTTAATGAGGGCACCAATGGTGCCTGTGCCATTGTTTATTTTTTCAAAAATCTGGCTGAGGCTAGTGATCGTTCTCTTTAATTGAATCTGATCCAGTTCATGATTGATCTTTTCTGATGCTTGGCCCATGTTTTTGGCGGTGCTTGCCAGCCCTTTAAAGAATGTTTCACTTCGATTGTCGGCATCAAAGTTCTTCATGATATGGTCCAAGCTGATGGCGATACTATTTAAAGTGACCATCAGTTGGTCACCTTTAGTTAAGAATTGTGAAAGATCTTTGCCTTGACGAATGGGAATGTTAGAGCCCGGGGGAAGCTGAGATTGGTCTTGTGAACCAGAATTAATGCTTAGGTATTTATCACCTAAGACGCCCTGGGTGGCAATTTCAACTGTTGAGTCTGTCCGAATCCATTGACTTGATTTGCGAATCACAGCGAAGCTCACTTGAATATTGTGCAATTCGAAATTAAAATCAATCGTATCTACAGTTCCGACTGGAACGCCCCCTAAGGTAACTTTTGTGCCTGGAATGAGTCCATCGACTGCAGTGAAGTGGGCTGTAAAGTGATCTTTTTGTGCAAGGAGACTTTGACCGCCTAAAATGAGGATGGCAAGTAAAATGAGCCCAACCCCAATGGATACAAAAATTCCTACTTTGACCTCAGTTTCTATGTTTTTTTCCATGCTCTAGGTCCTTCTTAATTATAATCGGTTTAAAAATATTTTTTTGTAAGTTTTGTCTAATCTTTGCGAGGAATGTTTTTGTTTTAGTGACCTAGAGCGTTACTTACAAAAGATTGAACTAACGGGTCAGTTGATTTTTTAATGTTTTCTACGGTGTCAATCACATAGATTTTACCTTTGTAAAGGATGGCAATTCGATCTGAGATCTCAAATGCGCTAGGAATATCATGTGTTACAAAGATACCCGTGATCCCCTTCTTCTTGAGTTTTCCGATGTTGTCGAGAAGCCTCTTTGTATTGACTGGATCTAATCCAGCGGTGGGTTCGTCGAAAAGGATGACTTGAGGTTCAAGAATCGTTGCTCGGGCTAGACCAGCCCTTTTCTGCATTCCGCCAGATAATTCATTTGGAAAGAGGTTGTTGCTTCCCTTCATGTCAATGAGTTCAAGCATGCTGTTTACTTTTTTACGAATTTGCTCCGGACGGAGTTGGGTGTGTTCGATGAGGGGGTAGGAAATATTTTCTTCTACAGTCAAGGAGTCAAAGAGTGCTCCATTTTGAAAGACGTAGCCAATTTTTGTGCGAATTTTGAAGAGTTCTCGCTCTTTTAGGCTAACTAGATTTTGATTTTCAAATAAAATTTCTCCTTGATCTGGGTGTTCTAATCCAATAATGGATCTCAGGATTACGCTTTTTCCGGTTCCTGAGCCTCCAAATAAGCCAAGGATCTCACCCCGATAAAGTTGAAAGCTGACCCCTTGATGAACGACCTTACCTCCGAAAGTTTTATGGAGATTTCTAACGTCCAGAGCGATTTCACTGAGATGGATTGACATAGAATACTCCTAATACTTTGGATAAACTGTCAGGATGAATAGTTTTGTGAGGAAAAAGTCGCTAATCATAATAAAAATACTTGAAGTGACGACTACCCAGGTCGTTGTGTTGCCGACTCCTTGAGTTCCTCCTTCAGTATTTAGGCCTTTCCAACAAGCTGTCAGAGATATAAAAAAAGCGAAAACAATTGTCTTTGCCATCCCCGTAAGGAAGTCATACATTTTGATCGTCTCAATTGCCTTCGAAAAAAAGTATTCTGAATTAATTGCAAGTTCCTTAGTGCATACAATCATGGAGCCAAAAAGACCAATATAGTCAGCAAAAAGGGTCAAAATGGGAAGGGCAATGAGGCTTGCTAGAAGTCTGGGAATCACAATTCGTTTAATGGGGCTGGTTCCTAGTGCGCGAATGGCATCAATTTGCTGAGTGACCTTCATGGAACCCACTTCAGAAGCGATTCCTGATCCAATTCGTCCAGCGACTAGGAGGCTCGTAAAAACAGGTCCCATTTCTCTTAGAATGGCGAGACTTACAATACGAGGAACATAGAGTTTCCCTCCAAATTTGGACAAGCCATAACCGAATTGAAGAGCCATGACAGAACCAGTCGCCAAGGCTGTTACCGCAACCAACACGACCGATCGAACCCCTATGGATAGGATTTGCTCTCCAATAAGTTTAAAATAAAAGGGAGGGTAAGTGCATTCTTTAAGGACCTGCAGCCAAAGGAGTGTCAATCCTCCTGCAAAATGAAGCATACCCAGGACCCTTTTCTTGATGTGTTGATAAATGAGTAATGGAGCCTTTAGAATGCCTGGAGTTGACTCAGAATCTATAGTTTCATACATGGTGTTTACTCTACTTTAATCTAAGCGAGGATACAAAGCGTGAAAAATCGGACTGATTGAGGATAAATTTTTCAGGGCGGCTCACATACATGAGGTCATAGATGCATTTTCCTTTTTGAACGACGACAGTCTGAAGCATCATTTTTTCTTGATTAATATTTCCTTGGACGGTCGTCTGGAGGGCTGGGTTTTTATCAAGAAATAGATTTTTTTCCTCGAAAGTCGTTATTTCGGAAATACCCAGTAGAAGTTCTCGAGTCAAAGCCACGAGACTTTCTTTACGATTATTTTCATAGCTTTTACAAGCTGAATTGATGGAAATGATTGAAGCAGTTTTTTTGGATTGAAAGGCTGAATCAGCGATTCCTGACTGAGGCGCTTCCGGACTTTCCTTTGAGGAGTCCATCCTGGTCCATTCGGTACTCGATCGCGAAAGGTCTTCAATCCCGTAGGCAGTTGATTTCTCTTCGACTGGCCGAATATTGCCGAAAAATAGGCTGCATCCACTCAAAAATAGGCTCAACAGTACTGTCGATAGAGGCATTAAGAAACGTAAAAGGTCAACGAGGCTTTTTTGATTAGCATTCTTCATTGTGCTTAATCTTAGTCTGTCAGTGGCCTGCCGTAAACTGTTGTGTTTTATGACGACAGGTCAAAATTAGGATAAGTTCATAAATAAGGGGAGAATTGAGCCGGGTGAAAATTACCTAGCAGGTTCGCCCTATTAGAATAAATTGCCGAGAATAATAAAGGTGTTTTTTATTGGCATCTAAATTGCTTGATGATTAGAATCCGCTAAGGAGAGCAGGAAGCTCGAAATGAGAATTGCACATTGGATCGTGCCAGGATTATTTTTACCACTTTTACTTTGGGCGCAGCCAAATATTAATTTGGATGAATCCCTTGCTCATTCATTTCCTATCCAGCTGAATACTTTCCATTCTCACAGTCGCTTGAGTTTGCGAGTTGATGAGAGTGTTCCACTCGTATGGAAACCATCTGTTCATGGGTTTGAACTCAGCCTAAGAGGCATTGGACTCCAAGATCTGGGAGTCCCTCGGGAAACCCTCGATGTAAGCTCACTTACGGACTCTCGCGTGGGGGGACTCGAAATACAAGAGTTTTCAGGTGGGGTTAAGGTTACCGGGAAGTGGAAGTTTCCAGTGGGAAGATTAGCTCTCGCTAAGCCCCAGATGGAGTATTTTGAATTTCATGAAAAGGAACCGAATCGTTATGTCGTAGATTTTTGGGTGAAAGCGGGTCCTACAATGTCTGAGGTCCAAGTAACTCAAAAACACCAACGCCTGATTGCGAGTATTCAAGAGGGTGAAAGGAACGAAAAAAAAAGAATGAACAGGAAATTGGCGAGTATCAAGCGCCATAAAGAGGAGGTTCAAAATTCGAAGCGATTCTGTGAAGAACCTCTTCAGGTAGAGAATGATGTTTTTTTGCCGTTTTATCCGTTGCACCCAAAGTTGGACTTCTCGCGTTGGTTTACAGGAAGCACTGCAGACTCAGGATTTCTCTATTTTAAGCCAAAAAAGAAAAATAAAGAAGCACAGTACATTCGATTGGCTCTCGAATTTTATTCTCAAGGAAATCTGGCATTAACGCTGAAGACTTTAGATTTTCTTGATCGGGAGTTTCCGCAGTCTGATTCCCATATAGAGATGAAATTTCTCAGGGCGAATGCATTGTTGAAATTAACATTTCATGATGAGGGAGAGCGAGTACTCGGTGAGTTGCTTGAGGAGGTCAAGGATTCACCGGTCGGACGTTATGCTGCCATGTTTTTAGCGAAAACCCTCATGGAACGTGAGTTACCTTTAGCGGCGATGGATAAATTTTTCTGGCTCATTCGGCATTACCCTGGAAACAGTCTGAATTGGGTATTCCATTTGGGCTTGGCAGAATGTTTCTATGCTCTCAAGCAGACTGAGAGAGCTGCAAAGGAATATGAATGGATTATGGAAATGGGGGTTTCTCCAAATGATCAAGCCGAAGCAGCTTCCCGGTTGGGCGACATCTATCTCATTCGATTTTTATACGAGCAGGCTGTGGGAGCCTATTCTCAAAGTAATCGATACTTCCACGATCGGGTGCAAAAGTATCCGGCTTTTTTTTTGAATTGGGGAGAAGCTTTGTATGAACTGGGTCAATATTCTCAAGCAAAGCAGGTATTTGCACAGTTTTTAGAAAACAATCCAAATTTTCCTGGAGGATGGCGTGCGACTTTTCGATTAGGCGAAATTGAGGCACGTTCTTCTCAAGTGGGTGTCAGCGCAGACTCGGCTCGGAAGTGGTTCTATGAGACAATTAACCGTTTTCC
>JANNCA010000288.1:0-3454 GCA_031386075.1 Oligoflexia bacterium | reverse complement strand
CCCACGTCCAGCAAATCGATAAACCTAACGCTGGATTGAAGATTAACGAGCAAGTCTCCCACTAGATCATTAGAGCAGCGATCAACGCTTCGGTGCTAACTAAGCTGGCACAGGAGCAGGCGCGGCCCCTCCTCCTGATTCTTTACGCTCCCCCGATAAACTAGGAGATGCTGCTGTAGGATTATTTCCTGAGTCGGGAAGGGGTCGCTCAATCTTTAAACCATTAACGATTCGATCGACTTCAATTCCGTCCAAAGTTTCGAACTCAAGCAGGGCTTTTGCTAAATCATGAAGAAGGTCAAGCTTCGACGCTAAAATTTCTTTTGCCCTTTTGTAATTACGCTCAATGATATCTCTGACTTCTCTATCAATGGTTTGAGCAGTCTGCTCAGAGTAATCCCGGTGCTGAGCAATTTCTCGACCCAGGAATATTGCCTCTTCTTTTTTTCCAAAAGTGAGAGGCCCCAGAACATCGCTCATTCCCCACTCACAGACCATTCGGCGCGCAAGCTCTGTTGCTCGTTCAATATCATTGCCTGCACCCGTGGTTTTTTGTTTGAGAACTAACTCTTCTGCAATTCTGCCGCCCATCAAAAATGCGATATTATTTTCGGCTCTTTCTCTAGAAAGGTTCATACGATCTTCGCTAGGAAGAGTTTGAGTGATGCCGAGAGCCATACCCCTTGGAATGTTCGTTAGCTTATGAATCGGATCTGTTCCTGTGATAAACTTACCTACTAAGGTATGTCCCGCCTCATGATAGGCTGTTGTCCTCTTTTCATTGTCGGTGAGCACTAAACTTTTCCGCTCAACGCCCATGAGAACTTTGTCTTTAGCTTGTTCAAAGTCTGCCATTTCGAGGAATTTTTTATTAACGCGGGCAGCAGCAAGAGCAGCTTCGTTTACTAAATTCTCCAAATCTGCTCCTGAAAATCCAGGAGTTCCACGAGCAATGACTTGCAAATCCACATCTGAAGACAAGGGGGTCTTCCGAGTATGAACTTTTAAAATAGCGTCTCTTCCTCGAACATCTGGAGCCGACACAACCACTCGACGATCAAATCTGCCTGGCCGCAACAAAGCAGGATCCAAAACATCGGGCCTATTGGTGGCTGCAATGAGTATGACTCCTTCATTGCATTCAAATCCGTCCATCTCGACCAACAATTGATTCAGTGTTTGCTCTCGTTCATCGTGCCCGCCCCCTAAACCTGCTCCTCGGTGGCGACCTACTGCATCAATTTCATCGATAAAAATAATACAAGGGGCGTGCTTCTTGCCCTGTTCAAACAAATCACGAACACGAGATGCACCCACTCCGACAAACATCTCCACGAAATCGGAACCTGATATCGAGAAAAAGGGAACACCTGCTTCTCCAGCGATTGCTTTGGCAAGTAAAGTTTTACCAGTACCAGGAGATCCCATCAGTAGAACACCCTTTGGAATCCGGCCCCCTAAACGGGTAAATTTTTTCGGATCTTTCAAAAAGGCAATAATTTCTTCTAGTTCTTGCTTCGCTTCGTCAGCACCCGCGACGTCTTTAAAGGTTACCCGATTATTAGATTCTGTTAATAGCCGAGCCTTACTTTTTCCAAAGGACATTGCTTTTCCGCCGCCCACTTGAATTTGGCGCATAAAGAGAAAGAAAAACACAAAAAGCAAAAGCATCGGAAACCATGAAATCAATACCTGCTGCCAGATAGGCGTTTTCTCGGCTCGTTCATAGTTTGGAATAATATTATTTTTTTCAAGAATATCAAAAACCTTAGCGTTTTCTGTATCCCCAATAGTTTCAAAGAATTTCTTTCCTTCAGAGCTTGCATCTTTAAAGGATCCAACAATTAAATTTTCAGCTTTGAAGGTAACTTCAGACACCTTACCTTCTCTGACAAATTGGATGAATTCGCTGAACTTAATTTCTCGGCGATGCCGACTGCCTGTGTCAAATATCTTAAAAAGACTGGCAAACAAGAGAATTAACACCAGCCACAAGGCAACAGTTTTTTGAGATGGCTTCATTTATATAATCCGATCCTCTCCTGCTCGTAAGATAACATAGGCCGAGTACAAAAATCAATTTGAAGAGCGTTCTATCTTAACTCATTTCTTCAGTATTCCAACAGCTTAGATTCGCTCCAAAATCCAACGCTCAGAATAAGAGCCCAACTTTTGTTGGTTACCTCTCTCTGGCACCGCTTGGTTCTTTCCTGAAAAACGCTTCTGCTTCTCCTTTATCAATTTCCATCCACCGGGCAGATGAATCTCGCCATGCCAATCTTGCCGAGCATTCACCTTTTTCGCTATAGCTTCAAGATGGGGACGCCGAGCATTAAGTCCAGCAGCTTGGAATAAAATATCGTAAGGCAAGCAAGCTCTAGCTAAATGATCTTCTAATTTAACAGACAAATCTAGATGAAAGTTCTGGCCAGAGTCCAGTCGATTTCCTGAACCAGATCCGAAAGAAGAAGCTGCCTGTTTTTGAGCTTTCAGCGCAAGTTCAATCAAATGAGATACGGCCTGAGGGAATAGGATTTCAATTTCAGGCATCAATCGCTGCCTCATTCGAGCGCGAAGAAATCGTCCAGAAAAATTTGTTAAGTCTTCACGCCAGCCTTGCTTCACTTCTTCAAGATAGTGTTTCATTTTTGATTTTCGAACTCTTAGGAAAGGACGAATCTCTTTTTCATACTGAAATGCAATCCCTCCCCCATGTGTCTTTGCCGCTCCGGTAAACAATCTCCACAAAAGAGTCTCCGCAAGGTCATCTGAATGATGAGCGGTAAAAACAACGGCGCCAGCTTTTTTTGCTTCCTGACTGAAAATGGTTTTTCGGGCTCGCCTAGCTACATCCTCCCACGATGGATTGTGACCTTTCTGATGTGGGATGGGTTCGAGTCGATGAATGATAACGGGCACTCCCCAAGCCTGACCTAAATTTTTAACAAAAAGTTCATCCCCATCAGATTCGACCCCTCTCCAACCGTGATTCACATGAAGGAGACTGATTCGCGTCTTTGTTGCGATTTTTCGACCGTAGTGAATGAGGATGTGTGCAAGAGCGATTGAATCACAGCCTCCTGAAACAGCTATAAGGATATGCGAAGATAAAGGAAGTTGACAGCCTTGATCCCTCAAGAAAGCAATCACCTCCCGAATCAGAGCGCCTCCGATGGGCCCAGGCTTCGGATAGGGCCCGGTCAATGAGTTTTTTTGATTTTTCATATAATCCAGTGTCGAATACCCTAAAGAAGCACTCTCCTACCAGCACTATCCCTGGAATGAGTCAAACGATCCCAAAAAATTAGGCCGATTCTTGAAAATCACTCAAAATTGAATTGATCCTGCCCCCAATCAAAGGTATGAATCCAATTCCACATTCTAGAATTCGGCGGCTGGGTACCTCAGTTGGTTAGAGGGCTGCATTCATAACGCAGACGTCGGCGGTTCGATC
>JANNCA010000280.1:0-4174 GCA_031386075.1 Oligoflexia bacterium | reverse complement strand
AATCGAAGGCCATCTGGGTTTTCGGGTTTGAGGAAATGCTTTCGAATAAAGTTCAGAGCTTCGTGAAAATTGCCTATAATTTCAGCTTTTTCAATTGGATTTTCTGTGTCGTACCCATAGCTACGAACAAATGCATCGGCTTCTTCGATCGTTTGAATCTGAAAAGCATTGGGGGAGTCGAGGGTCGATTTTCCGCTGATAATGACATCGAGGACGTCGGTTCTAAAATCGTATTTGCTTTTGAGAAGAGGGCTCATGTGAATCGTCATCTTCAGGGTAGCTTATCTCGATCAGGTGCCTCGAGGCAAGCAAGAGAAGATATGGCCTCATGCAATCAAATGAGATATGAGTTGAAGGCATTCCGTGGAGGTATCTCTTGAATAGTCGACTTTATTCATCTAGAAGAAAGATCATTTGGAAAAAACTCCATGGGTTTTGGCCATGGACGTCATTTATTGTGGCTACGGCATTGGGGGCTGGACTCTTTCCTTTTGCACCTGGAACTATGGGGACGCTTGTTGGGTTGCCCCTTGCTTATGTATCCCTTGCCTGGGTGTGGCCGCTTCGGGTTTGCTTTTGGCTGGGTTTGACTTGGGCCGGTACCTTTGCAGCCCGCAATTTTGATCAGATGATGGGTACGCAGGACAATCAGAATATTGTCATTGATGAAGTGATTGGGTTGGGTATTACGGCCTGGACAGCAGGGCAGGATTTAAGAACCTGGGTGGCTGCGTTTCTATTGTTTAGGTTTTTTGACATTATAAAAATTCCCCCAGTCCGACAAATAGACCGATGGTCCAAAAAAAAATCAAACCCCCTTTGGAGTGGTTTTGGAGTCATTGCCGACGATATTGCTGCCGGCTTCCAGGGATTGGCTGTGATTCTGATTCTACAAGGGTTTCACATTTTGTAACGGGAGTCGCGCTCAGATTCCTTTTGTGGTACGGTCATTGCTCATTACAACGCGCATGGCCATGGTGCCGCAGGGTTTAAATACGAGGAAATTTATGGAAACGACAGACAAACGAAATGGGCAGGATTCGACGAGCCCTAAGAATAAAGCGATTGATTTAGCTGTTCAAGCAATTGAGAAGCAATTTGGTAAAGGCTCTATTATGCGCCTAGGGGCCAATGAAACCTTAGTCGCTCAGGATGTCGCTGTAGTCCCTACAGGCTCTTTGAGTTTAGACATCGCATTGGGAATCGGCGGGTATCCGCGCGGTCGAATCGTTGAGATTTATGGGCCAGAAGCTTCGGGTAAGACGACGCTGACTCTTCATGCCATTGCTGAAGTCCAAAAACAAGGCGGAGTGGCTGCTTTTATTGATGCAGAACATGCTTTGGATGTGAGTTATGCTCGAAGACTCGGCGTTCGAACTGATGATTTGTTGATCTCTCAGCCGGATACAGGTGAGCAAGCTCTTGAAATCGCAGATATGCTCGTCAGGTCGGGTGGCGTGGATCTTTTAGTGATCGATTCCGTCGCCGCATTGGTGCCTCGTGCTGAAATCGAAGGCGAAATGGGGGATTCCCATATGGGTCTTCAGGCTCGTTTGATGAGCCAGGCCCTTCGCAAGCTGACGGGAAGTATTAATAGAAGTAAGATTTTACTTATTTTTATTAACCAAATTCGAATGAAGATTGGTGTCATGTTTGGTAATCCGGAGACAACCACAGGCGGGAATGCTCTTAAGTTTTATTCTTCAGTGCGGTTGGATATTCGAAGAATTGCTGCCATTAAAGACGGTGAAAATATCATCGGCAGTCGAACTCGAGTCAAGGTCGTTAAAAATAAAATGGCACCTCCCTTTAAGGAAGTTGAGTTTGATATTTTGTACGGTGAAGGGATTTCAAAAGAAGGTGATTTGCTAGACCTAGCTGCGACGCTCAATGTCGTTGAGAAAAGTGGAACTTGGTATACCTATAAAGATGAGAGGATTGGCCAGGGGCGAGATAACTCCAGAAACTATCTTAAAGAGCATCCCCACCATCTTAAAACAATACGTGAAGAAGTACTTAAAAAAACCGGGATTGGCAAAGTAACAGAGGAGGCGGGTCCTGCTGCTTCTGCTGTTACTTCGAGCGCACCTCCAGCTTCTGCACAAAAGCCAACCCACACAGGTACCGCTTCGTCTAAAAAAGCGTGAACTTTGAATATCGATTGAAGGTACAGGTTGAAAAACTCGGTCCGTTCGATCTGGAGATCGAGTGTCTCGAGGACATGAATCAGACTATCGATGAGATTTTCCAGTACCTAGAGAAAAGAGGAACTCCTCAGGATCTTGAGAAGCTGTGCCCCTACTTTGGGGTGGTGTGGCCCTCTGCGCTGGGTTTGTCGCAATACCTGCTCCGTCAACCGAAAAGTCAATTTGATCGCAGGAAAATTCTTGAGCTGGGTTGTGGGCTCGCTATCCCCAGCATGGCCCTCTCCAAGCAGGGAGCAGAGGTTACGGCGACAGATACCCATGAGGATGTTCCCAGATTTTTGCAAAGGAATTTAAAAATAAACAATTTAATTCCTTTTACCGAAGGCACTCTGTTTAAATATAGCCAAGTCGACTGGGAAAAAGACAATCCAGATTTGGGGCAGTTTGATTGGGTCATTGGCAGTGACATCCTTTATGAGCGCAGATACGCGGAGTCTCTAGCCTATGCTATTTCGAAGAGGGTCGCACCTCATGGTAAAGTTGTAATCGCTGACCCGGGGCGGCCGTATCTTCAGGCATTTGCAGATCTGATGAAGTCATTCGGATTTTCCTGTGAAATTGTCATTGAAACCGTATGGAGTTCAACTCTTGGAATTGCAGACGGCACCTTTCCCAAAAAGCAGGATGTATTTGTATTAGTCTTGAGTCGGGGGGAATGAAGGGCTATTTTTTTTGAGGACTGTTGACTGAGATTGCAAAACGTTGAATACCTGCTTCTTTGAGTTGGTCGATGAATTCGACGACAGTTCCATGTGTCAAAGATCGATCTGCTTCGATGATGGCATCGGCCTTGGGGTCCGATAGAAGGATTTTTTTCAGTAAGCTTGAAATTTCTGATTGAGAAATTTCCCTTTTATCCAAAAAGATTTTTCCATCCTTCATGAGGACGAATTTAAGGGTGACTTTTTCGGATTTCTTACCGGACTTTGCATTGGGAAGTTCCACCTGAATGCTGTTGTTGTACAAGGTGGGAGCAGCAATCATAAAGATAACGAGGAGCACTAAAACCACATCCACCATGGGTGTAATATTAATGCTCGTAATCATATCGTCATTGTCGTCGCTAGGGTGCGCAGTCATCATTTGTCCTTTCTTAATTCTTAATGCTGATTACGAAATTTCCCAAACTTTCAGCACGGGCTAAAATAGTTTTGATTTTTCTTTGGAAAAAATTAAAAAACATTACAGCTGGAATAGCAACAAAGAGTCCGACTGCCGTCGCGACGAGGGCTTCGGATAGGCCAATGCTGATGCCTTGAGCCCCGATTCCACTAGCGGAATTTTGGCCGATGTCGTGAAAGGCTTTGATAATTCCCAAAACTGTGCCGAAAAGTCCAATAAACGGAGCATTCGCACCTAAAGTACCCAAGAATGCCAAGTTTTTGTCGAGTTCGACGCGTTTTCGCCCTAGGTAGCTTATCATGAGAAGTTCGAGATCGCCCTTATCCATCGGGGGAGCTGCTAGCAGGGTTTCCAGAAGAGTGGACTCGAGGCAGGGGTATTTTTTTGCAAGTTGAACGGCTTGAGGCGAAGTAGGAAGGGTGCTGATATTCTTCATTGAAGTTTCGAGCTGCTCTTTCCAGAGAAGGGCTCCTACTCGTTCCTGGTGGTGCAGATTTCTAAAACGCTCTAAAATAATCGCCAAGCTGATGACGCTGAGCGAAAGTAAGACCCAAATGATCCATTCTGATCCTAAAAGAGTGAAAGCATTAAAAAGTAAGCCGGTCATTCAATTGTTCTCCTCTGACTCTCTATGATTTATTAGAGGGCTCTCAGAAGTCAATGTTTAGTGTTTGATTTAATAGTTCAACTAAAATGAGATTAAATTGAGTCATAATTCACGTACAAACGAAGAAGAGTCCTTTTCAGGCCAGACGGACGTCTGGGGTTGCTTCGAATGCCCGGATCGAGTTATGACAGCACTATGAAAGCCGTCGATATCAGGTCCCTTTTTCTGAAATATTTTG
>JANNCA010000276.1:0-2274 GCA_031386075.1 Oligoflexia bacterium | reverse complement strand
GGGTCCCTGCCTCAACTCAGGTTGAGGTCAAGGAGAGTTATCAAGAAGGGTTTTTTGCACAGATTTTACCTCAAACGGGGCGGCGCCATCAGATTCGAATTCACCTCTCTGCGCAAGGACATGCTCTTTGGGGTGACTTGCAGTATGGGGGGCCACGACAAGTTAAATGTGGGGATCCAATCGAAGTTCAAAGGGTCGCGCTTCATGCGAGTTCGCTTCGGCTTCCTACGGGAGAGCATTTTCAGGCAGCCCTGCCCGAAGATATGACGAATTGGCTGAATCTCATGAGAAAAAGGGGGCATCCATGCTGACTTTAGAAAAGGCTTGGGAGTGGCGAGTTCAGCTCAAAGCATTCGAAAATTCTGATGCACTTCGAGTGTTTCACGGTCCGGGTGAAGGGGACGGGGATCTGAGTTGTTTTGCAGTAGATCGTTTTGGTGATCATTATTGGGTGACTCAATGGGAGGGGCGAGTTCCATTGTCTCAGGACCGTTTGACTCATGCCTATTCGACGATTGTGAATTTTTTAAAACTGAAGGGTGCGGCTTCGATCGTGGGTTTAAGTCGTCCTGAAAAGGGCCTTCCTTCGACCGCAATTCGACTTTTTAGTTCTCAGGCTCAATCTTCTGCTCAGCTATCAGAACACTCTGCCCGTATTCAAGTGATGGAGGCGGGAAGCAAATTTTGGATTCAGCTCGAAAAAACCCGACATCCGGGGTTATTTTTAGATCACTTTCCACTTCGTCAATGGCTCAAAAAACACAGTTTGAATCGGCGAGTGTTGAATGCATTTGCGTATACTGGGAGTTTATCTGTTGCGGCGGGTCTTGGGGGGGCAAAACGAGTGATTACACTCGACTTGTCTCAGCCATCTATCGAATGGGCGAAGGAAAATTGGAAATTAAATGACTTGCCTGAGTCCAAAGCAAGGTTTATTGTTGGAGATGTTTTTGAGTGGTTACCCCGACTCAAAAGGCAAAATGAAGAAGTCGATTGCATTATTCTAGATCCTCCTTCGTTTTCACATGGAAAGACAGGGAGCTTTTCAACTGCTAAGGATCTGCATCAACTCCATGATTTAGCTCTTGCTCTTTTGCCCGTTGAAGGGCTTCTGATTACATCGATTAATTCAGCTAATGTCAGCTTAGAGAAGTACGAAGGTGACATTTTGGCCGCAGCAAAGAATCGAAAAATAAAACTTAACGTGATTCGGACCCTTCAACTTCCCGAGACCTATCCGACGGTTCTAGGGCAGCCTTCTGATCGTTACCTAAAGGGCTGGATTTTACGAAGGGAATTCTAGTCTAAGTTGGGTTTGAATACGGGCTTTGAGAGATCGGATGGGCTTGATTTGAGAAGATCAATCAAAGTAGGCCTAGTGCGGTTATCGGGAAGATTAGATTTTTATTGATTATCTAAACCCGTAAAAAGCTTGAAAGGTCTGCGGGTAGTGGGTCCTCGAATTGGAGAATTTCTCCAGTCATAGGGTGTGGAAATTTCAACTGAAAAGAATGAAGTGCGACTCTTTGGAGTTCTAAGGGTCGCACTTGGAGGCGCTCTGTCAATTGGGGACGGGAAACCAAACCTGTGTATTTAGAATCTCCTAAGAGTGGAAATCCTTCAAATGCGGATTGAACCCGAATTTGGTGAGACCGGCCCGTTTCGAGGCGAAACTCAGTGAGAGTAATGGGGATGCCATTCCAGACACTGTATTGGACGGGTTTTGCAGTGAGTGTTGATTCTTTTCCTTCTTGGCGTCCAGCGTGTTGCTGGCCAGGTGCACAGACCTGGACGAGATTTCGAGTGGCATCTTTTTTTAAAAAATGTGTCCAGCGAATTTCTCTTTTTAGAGTTCCGGCCATCCAGCCTAAGTAAGTTCGTGCGATTTGGTCATTTTGGAGTGCCAATGTGAGTCTTTGAGCAGACTTGGTTCTTTTTGCGACCACCATAATTCCAGAGGTATTGCGATCGAGTCGATGGATGAGTCCGACATAATGGCGATTTAAATAGGATCTTAAGTAATCGACTAAATTGTCATCGCCGGTAGCTTCCCCCTGGCTGAGGAACCCAGCTGGCTTGGAGAGAACGATCAGGTGGGGGTCTTCAAAGATAATCGTGGGAAGGATAACTTTTGCTGGAAGTCTCATAAAAGAGTGTGCCCTTGAGATGTTTAAAAAGGAAGATTTGAGGGGACGCCTGTAGGCGCGGGGCCATTTGGACCGGTATACAGGCAATTCGCTCGGCTTTCATCGTTGATTCCAAGTGCGCGTTTTT
>JANNCA010000204.1:0-1675 GCA_031386075.1 Oligoflexia bacterium | reverse complement strand
TTCCACCCTCCGGAAGACCCACTGGTACCTTTGCAATTTCCTCAATTTGATTTCTTAAACTTTCATCCAAATGCAGGACTATTGGGAAACGTCTGTCTTCTTCATAATAAGACCCAACCTCCCGTCCACTCATCGTCGCTTCTAAGATTCCGTTCACGTCCTTGAGGGCGATACCATACTTCGCCATCTTCTCGTAATTCAG
This sequence comes from Oligoflexia bacterium, assembly GCA_031386075.1. GTDB lineage: Bacteria > Bdellovibrionota > UBA1018 > UBA1018 > UBA1018 > CAIYTD01. The sequence continues at coordinate 1,473 of JANNCA010000204.1, read as the reverse complement.
AACTACGTCCAGGACGGGACTTCGAGTCAAGGCAGTCAAAGGATCTGATTCTAGTGAGGAAATCCCTGTAGTTCCCTCCAGAATCTTTTTAGCCGAGATCGAATACTCCAATAGTTTATCCAAATCAGGTCCAAAAATACGAAGTGACACGTCTGCGCGGGAACCTTCAAGTATTTCATTAAACCTCATCTCAATGGGCTGCGTAGCAGCGATCTCCTGATTCGGATTGCCTTTTTCTAGGTCAGTTTTGATAGCTTCATAAAGCTCATCTTTGGTTCGTCGCTTGCCATTCAACAATGGCCACGCCTTTCTGTCTTTTTTGAGGATGACAAATGTATCTGCTAAATAAGGTCCCATTGGATCTAAAGCAGACTCCGGAGTTCCCATTCTTGAAAACACAGACTCGACTTCTCCATATTTCTTAATGATCTTTTCTGACTGTTTTTGCCATTCTGTTGAAGTGTCAATATCCTGACTTGTCTCTCTTGTCAGATTAATAACGAGATCCCCTTCGTCAAGCTGAGGGACAAAGTCGGAACCCAATCTCATAAACAGGATCACTGCCGTTAAGGCAGGAAATATGGCCATACCAAGCGTAATCCATCTTCGGCGAAGACTGAATCTCAGAAATGGTTCATAGATTCGATGAACAAACCTAAGTAACCAGGGCTCATTTATACTATCGAAAACTGATGGCAAAAACAGAAACGCTAGAGCTGGCATAAGCAACAGCGTAACTAAAAGGCTCCCACCCAATGCAAGAAGAACAGTCGATGCCATGGGTTTAAACATTTTACCTTCAATGCCTTCCAGAAATAAAATGGGCACGTACACCAACATTATTATAAAGAGTCCAAAAACAAGAGGTTTTATAACTTCTTGAGATGCCTCTAATACTATCTTTAGTTTTTCAACTTTCCCAATTCGCCTCCCATGAATCTCTTCCAGACGAGTCACTATATTTTCAATTAGGACTACTGATCCATCCACTAAGAGCCCAAAATCAAGCGCCCCTAAACTCATTAGATTTGCAGAAATTCCAAAGAATTCCATTCCTTTTAATGCCATCAACATAGAAATTGGAATCGCGAGTGCTACAATAAATGCTGCCCGAAAGTTTCCAAGTAGTAAAATCAAGACCACTATCACAAGAGCCGCTCCTTCAAAGAGGTTCTTTATGATAGTGTAAATGGTTGCATTCACGAGGTGAGTTCGAGAGTAGAGCACATGAACTGTTACGTCCTCGGGTAAAATAATTCCGCCACTCAGCGAAGCCTCAGCGAGCGAAGCAACTTCTCGACTGTTCGCTCCGATACGCATCAACACGATGCCTAAAACAGTCTCATGGCCATCAAAGGTAGCTGATCCAAGCCGAAGCGCATGATCCACTCCCACATTGGCAACATCCTTAATACGAATAGGTTTTCCGCCTACACTGAGGCTCAGGGGAAGATTACTTATAGTATCAAGACC
>JANNCA010000198.1:0-4471 GCA_031386075.1 Oligoflexia bacterium | reverse complement strand
GAAGCTTCTACGATAGCCTCGATATATTCAATGGCTTCTTGGCGCTCAATTTTTGAAACTACAATGGGGTGGTCTCCCGGGCTTTGGCGAATGATTTCTTTCAGTTTCTCGACATCTTGAACCGTCCTTACAAAAGAAAGTGCAACGGCATCGACTCCTTGGGAAAGACCAAATTTCAAGTCTTCCAAGTCTTTGTCCGTGAGGCAAGGAATGGAGAGTGGGGTCCCAGGCAGGTTCATGCCTTTTTGGCTAGTGAGTTTGCCTCCGACTTCCACTTCGACGACCATTTCAGGGGGGGTGATCTGGATGGCTCGGGTTGCGATTCGTCCATCATCAAAGAGAATTCGGGCTCCGATTTCAGCGTCAATGGATACGGACTGAGCGATTTCCGCAGAGATGGGAATAGGTTTTTTTCCTTGTGTGGATATTTTAGGGGTCGACCCTTCGGGGTAAAGGAGAACCACGTCACCCGCTTGAAGCTCGATCCCTTCTGGGGGAAGGAAGCCGACCCTCAGCTTAGGGCCCTGAAGATCCTGCATGATTCCAATGGGACGTCCTTTGATTCGAGCCGCTTCGCGGATATTCTGAATCAGATTTCGGTGAAACTCATGCGTCCCGTGGCTAAAATTCAGCCGGGCTACATCCATTCCTTCTTCGATCAAGGCTGAGATTTGTTCGAGAGATTGAGAAGTGGGTCCTAAGGTGCAAACAATCTTAACTTTTCTTCTTGCTAGCAAGTTCATACGAGCGCTTCGTCCTATCTAACTCATCTTGATAAGTTTGGGCCATGTATCGCTCGCGTTCTTTACCTTGTGCTTCAAGCTGAGCAACCCTCTGTTCAAAGCCTTTGGCTTGTAACTCGAGTTCTTGCTTAGCGCGTCGCTCATTGTCACGAATATCTGATTGGGATTGAGTTTTTAAGTCGTCCAGCTTTGTATCAGAATCCGTTTTTTGGTCAGCGAGCTTTTTATCATACTCTCGAATTATCTCATTTTGCTGAGTATTGAAAGCCCGATGGGCAGCTTTTGAATTAATATCGGACTCCTGACGAAAAGAGGAAAGTCGAACACTTGCATCTGAGCGCGAATTCTCTAGAATATGCTCATATTCGCGACGCTGGCGGTTCATGAGGTTGCTAAACTGGTGAAGGAGCCCTTCTTGTTCGCGGTCATGGTCTGAGCTTTGCTCGCGCATTTTAGCGCTCGTGCGATATTCTGTGTCCTGCACGGTGTCTAGAAACCGAGTTTGGTCAAAGGTCCGCTCAGCAGCGTTGCGCTGGTGGATCTGGGTTTCCTTGTCGGAGCTTTCTTCAAGCGCTTTTTGATATTGATTGATGTACTTCATCTGGAGATGATCTATTGAGGATTTGTTTCTCTCGATCTCGGAGTTAAACTTTTTTTCGTAATCCTGAATGACATTTTTGCGAACTTGCGCTTCCGCAGCCGGAGAGATGAGTGTCGGATCATCCGAAGTTTTTTGATGTTGAAGCTCCTTTTGTAGAATTGCGATTTGGGATTGGTCCTCTTTGCGGGTTCTCTGAAGAGTGTTCGAATAGCCCTGGGCTTGGCGCTCGAGTGATTGTTGTCGCTCTTGATTGGCCTGCGCAAGCAAATGATCGCGAGTTTCATCGGATTTTTCTTGGTCGTGTTTCCGGGAGGTTTCGACTTGAGAAACTTGGGACTTGAATTGATCTTGAATGTCTTTGAGGTTCTTAAAATTTTCCTGATTTTGTTTGGTGATGATATTTGTAAAGTGGGTGTTTTTATTTTTCATCATTTCGGAGTTGCGCCGTCCTAAATAGGTGTCTTTGTCTCGCAACTCCTGCTGGAGTTTATCCTCATTCAAGCTAAAGGATTTTTCAAGTCGCTCTTGATCGATCCGAGCTTTTTTGTTGCTTTCGAGGGTCAGTTCTTTGACTGTTTCCCCTTGGCGTTTTCCTGCTTCATGATTGAAGTCATTGAGGTCTTTAATGTTGTCTTCTAGTTGATTGACTTCCTCGATCTGATGTTCGGTCAGCTTTTGGATTTGATTGCTGTTCTTGCGGACGAGTTCTTCATTTCGAGTTTGGGCATTTGTCTCGACTTGAGTCAGGGCGGCCATGTCGTTGGCATGCCTCATTTGAGTTTCATCTTCGAGCCCTTGAATTTGCTTTTTATAAAGTTCCGGGGCAATGCTTCCAGGGATTTGTCCCTTTGCATTGTAGTTTTGGTTTTTTACCTTTTCGAGGTCAGTTTGATAGAGTTGGCGGTCCCGATCCGCCAACTCTTGAGTCTGATCTTTGATGTTTCGGATTGTTTCCCCTGACTCTTTTTCCTGTTTTCGGAGTTCGCTTTTATGGCTGGACTCGAGTTCGCGATTTCTTTGTTCTAGATGCTCTTTGTTTCGGTTGATTTCAGCGTGAGATTGTTCTTGGAAATCATCCAGAGCTTTGTGGTAGTAGCTTCCGAGGCCGCTCTTTTCTTTGTCGTTCGTATTTCTGGTTTTCTGCTTGAGCTCATCGAGAGAAGCATTGTAGCTGTCTTTTTCACGATTCGTAGTTTCGTTGGCCTCATTGCGAACGTAGCGAACCGTGTCTTCGGTTTCTTTGTCTTTTTTGACGAGGGCATTTTGATGGTGTTTTTCGATAGTGTCGGCTTGCTTTTCGCTGTGTTCTTTATTTCTTTTGATTTCCGATGCGTTTTCCTCCTGCAAGTCTTTGATAGTCTTGTGGTAGTAATTGGAAAGTCCGCTATCTGATGGAGATACACTCGACATAGTTTGCCTCACCTCCGTGAAAAGCAATCTTCATACCAAATGTTGAACTAGCGTAAAATTTTTTGTATGAAGCTAAAATAGTGAGTGATCACTCTAAGATCCGAATCAGATCAGAGGGGATGAATGTGGTTCTCATGAAGTCGGATTGGAAAGTCATCGGCAAGAAAGTTTTGATTTGAACTGAATTCAGGAAGATTTTGCCGATGAAATCATGCCGAAGGGCCCTATCAATATTTTCAAATTATTAATATATTTTTTGTGTTATAAATCCTAAGTGAGGGAACGTCTTCATTCTATGAAGCTTAGGGAAGTGCTTTTACTTGTCACTCTTTTTATCGGGGGCATTGGGTTCACTGGGATCGGGTGTGTGTCGGCTTATATCGAAAGTATTGGTGGAGATACCGCTAAAACTCTCGAAAGAATTTTTCTCACTGACTACAATACTGCTTGGCAGTCAGTGCTTGATGGCCTTAAGAATAGCCGCCTTGATGTGACGAATCGAGAAGGAGGCTATATTCAGACTAAGTGGACTGAAAACACTGCTGAAAAAAACTTCACAGATTCGTTCGGCGGAGCAGATTCCTATTTGAAAGCACAGTATCGTCTCAGGGTTTCTGTATCTAAGGGATTCTACAATGGCCAAGCGACAGTCAAGGTGAGTGTTGAAAAAGAACAGCTCGTCCAAAGAGATGTTCTCGAAGGATGGCGGCCGATATCAACCGACTCTATAGATGAAAATACACTTCTTTACCGGGTCGGACGATTGATCTATATGAGAATGAAATTCGCAAAAATTGAAGAAGAGAAAACGAAGAAAGAGATCGATAACGCGGGATTTTAAGAGGCAACTTGCTCACCGATCCCAGTTTGTGAGACAGAGTTACCCAGAACGGTTGGGCTGATGGAAAAAAGTGAAATTATTTCTGAGGTAACTCGTGTTCTCAGGCTTGAAGGGGATGCGATTCTTTCTTGTGTTGATCGATTGAGTCAGGCATCGCAAGCGGAGGCTTGGGTGGCTGCAATGGGTTATTTTCAAAGATCTCTCGAGCGTGGAGGGAAGATCATTGTCACTGGGGTAGGTAAGTCCGGAAAAATTGGTCAGAAAATTGCTGCAACTTTGTGTAGTACGGGAAGTCTTGCGGTTTTCCTGCACCCAACCGAAGGAGTTCATGGTGACCTAGGTTTGGTCCGATCTCAGGATGTCATTCTTGCGCTCAGTTACACGGGAAATACCGAAGAGGTGGTCCGGCTCATTCCATCCTTGAGAGCTTTGGGTGTCAAAATTGTAGGAATGGGAGGGAACCCCGCGTCCAGGTTAGCGGTGGGCTCTGATATTTGGATTGACGCGAGTGTAAATCAAGAGGCATGTCCCCTGAACTCCGCCCCTACGGTGAGCACTACCCTGACTTTAGCTTTAGGCGATGCGCTTGCGGTGACCCTCATGCAGCTTCGAGGTTTTGATTCGCAGGCATTTGCTCAAAACCATCCAGGGGGCTCGATTGGCAAGAAGCTGAATCTTAAAGTTCGAGACCTCATGTATAAAGGGAGCGATGTTCCCAGGGTTTCAGCTCAAACCATGATGGATGAAGTGATTCTGATTTCGACTCAGAAAAAACTAGGAGCAGTCTTAGTTGTCGATGAGATGCGCCTATTGGGTTTGATTACAGATGGGGATATCCGGCGGGCCCTGCAGTATCGAGAGAAGTTTTTTAAAATG
>JANNCA010000193.1:0-2168 GCA_031386075.1 Oligoflexia bacterium | reverse complement strand
TTCAGGATTTTACCTGGATGTTAAAAAGGCAAGTCCTCTGCGTTTCGACTGATTGCTTCCCAATCATAGCAGTGATGGGAAAAATATTTTCCACCAATTTCGGTTGGTGATATCGGCGAGTTTTTCAGCTTTTTCATTTCCGTTTGATCTGCACTAATAAAGGATAATCCCGATCTATACCGAACAAATTCCACTACACCACTCCACAGTTTATGAAGGTGCAATGATTCGTTTATTTTTTGCTCATCATCACAATCTTCAAAGGTTTTGAGTTCAGCACATGATTTTGGGTTTAAGTTATCCAGTGCGGTTAAAAGACATTTTGAAAGTTGAAGGACTTGTTCATTGGCTCTTGCCTTTAAATGCTCCGTCATCATTTCAAGAGCTACTTTGTCTATTCCACATTGTTTTGCCTGATGGATCCAAAAATCAATGGTTTGACTAGGTTTAAATTCATTCCAAAGGTTTTCCACTCGGCGGTGTGCTTCCCTCGTTAATTGGAGGTGATCGTTTTCGTATCTATCTATAAAATTATTAGTTTTTGACATTTTTTCCTGTATTTTTTGAAGTTGTTGTGTGGTGTTTGGACCCAATTTTAATAGCGTCTACTGCATTCTCCCTCCCTTCTTTTTTCTCTTTCTTCCTAATGATGATCAGATTCTTTTTGGAATCTAGATTTATTGAGTTAGTTTTATTTCAGAAGTGTTTTAATTAAGCTTTCAGATTTCTACCAACTCTGACGAAGGAAAGACTTGTTTTACATTATCGATAGCCTTCAAATGGTCTAACGATAGTGCGGACCCCAATAGCAAACTCAGTTCATTGAGGTTGTAGGATGGATGTTCGCTATCGACGGTCTCATGTTCAAATTTAGAATGGCAGCGAACCCATTTCCCTTCCCTCGCTCCACCAATGATTCGCAATAGTTCGGCTTTATATTTTACCATTGCTCGTAGGGTAGGAAGTGCTAACCGCCCCTTGGGGACTCTATAAAGGAGTTCCCTTCCATTGGCACTTAATTGCACTTCAAGTTGACACAACGTACGGATCAGTTCTTTACTGCGACGGAGGAGTAGAGATAGAAATGCCCCCCTGTTCCGGTCAAAGCATGAGAGGTCCGAGGAATCAAACGATCGATTTTTTCCACTTCCTTCAGAGAGCTTTGACCTTCGTCCCCATCAGCATCGACAACTAAAAGGCCACCAGAAATGTTGCCGCATGCGATCCCGATATTTGCCATTGGATACTTCAACCACCAGGCATCAATTACTTTCAGATCCCGACTCGCGTCTTTACATCCGTGAGGATGTTAATGGCTCTTTCCCTTGAGGCCGACACGGAAACACGCTAAATTGGAGGTGCTTCGCATAGAAATGTGCAGCTTTGTGAAGCATTGATCTGTTCTTGGGGGCTATCTCTTGTGCGGAGGGGGCCCTTTTAACAATAATGTTTTTCATTTTTCACCCTTTTTCCGGGGTGCTACCATGCTGTTGACGCGATTAGAAAGCCACGCTTCGACTTCTTCTTCAATCCAGCCTACTCGGTTAGATGATATTTTTCGTCGTGATGGAAACTCGCCTTTGCGTTCCATACGCCAAATCATAGGAGCAGAAAGTCCAATCCTTTGTCGCAGTTGCTTGGAGTTCAATATGTGAATTGCCATGATCTTTCCTTTTTCTCCGAGACGCTGCATTACGTTTCGTGTGACAAAGAAAGCATACAAAATTTTGGTTTTCAAAATCACGGGCAACTAACAGGCAGTGTTCGATTGGAAAATAGCGATTTTATAGAGTATCTTGAAGCAATTGCGGTTTTAAGTTCGTTGCCTGTTCGGGCAACTGAACCTTTGCCTGCTGGGTTAGTTTGGGTGGAGGTAGATCACTTTTGCAATAGATAAGAATATTGCGAATAGTTCTTCGTAATATTCTCAGATCATTAAAGTAATGTTCCTTAAATGAAGCTAATTTTATAGAAACTGATGAAATATTCTATTTAGATTCTTTAATGTATTTAGATCGAATTTCGCTTTTACTAAGATCGAAATTCGATAGCATTTTTTTAGTAACAGTTAAAATTCTTGCGATCGTTACTTGACTTGCTGGGGGGGGCATTTAAAGCCGCCTTTTTTTGATTGTGCTGAGCCAAGTTTTTGCTTTCTAACAATTCGT
>JANNCA010000172.1:0-3841 GCA_031386075.1 Oligoflexia bacterium | reverse complement strand
GCGCGCCACTTTATCTTCGTAGGCGGGTCCGATACCTCTGACCGTCGTTCCAATCTTTCCCTGGTCTTTGGCTGCGAATTCCTCGCGCAGTTTGTCGAGGAGTCGATGGTAGGGGAGGATGACGTGAGCCCGCTCACTTACACGGATGATCTCATGGGGGTCCTGCTTGAGGGCCCCCGCTGCCTGAAGAGATTCCACCTCCTGAAAGAAAACTGTGGGGTCAAAAACGACACCATTCGCTATGAGACAGATTTTTCCAGGATGAAGAACGCCGCTGGGGATCAGGTGGAGGACTGTTTTTTTTCCCTCAACAACGAGGGTATGTCCTGCATTGTTTCCGCCTTGATAGCGAACGATGTACTCGGCTCGAGCACTATAGAGATCGACAACCTTCCCTTTACCTTCATCGCCCCACTGGGCACCTACGACGACAACATTCATAAGTCATTCACCCCGTTGCAAAAGTCTGTAGCGCAGCTCCTACACTTTTACCAAACTCTATTTTATAACCCAGATCGTTCAATACCAATTCGAGAGCAGATAAACCGGTTGTGATGTCAAATCGATCACAAAAGCCAAAGTGCGAAAGGCGAAAAATTTTTCCCTCCAGCTCATCTTGTCCGCCAGCAATGACGACCCCGTATTTTTCCCGCATCCACTTTGGGATGAGTTTGCCATCTTTTATGGAGAGAGGCACATGAACGGCAGTCACCGAGATAGAAGGCGCCTTCTTGGCTAAAATTTCTAGCCCGAGTGCATGAACTCCGTTTCGAGTGGCCCGAGCCAGTAAGTCATGACGCTTGAAAACGTTATGAAGACCTTCTTTACGGATAAGTCGAAGACTTTCCTGGAGCCCAATAATCAACGAAATAGCAGGTGTCCAAGCAGTTTGATTTTTACACAGGCTCTTTTTTTCTTTTGCTAAGTCTAAGTAAAATCGAGGCAGTTGAGCTGTTTCGTTTTGTGCCCAAGCACGGTCGCTCAAAGCGATCATCGCAAGTCCAGGGGGAACCATCAGGGCTTTTTGGGAGCCGGTGATGAGTAGGTCGATTCCCCATTGATCCATCGGTAAGTCGAAAACACCACATGCCGTAATGGCATCACAGACGGAAAGCATGCCAGCAGCTTTTGCAATCCGGCAGATCTCCTGAGTCGGCATTTGGACTCCGGTCGAGGTTTCTGAAGCTTGAAAGAGGATGGCTTTCGCATCCGGATGGGAGCGTACTACTTCTTCCACTTGAAAGGGTTCAACAGCACAGCCTGGTTCAAGAATAATTTCTATCGGCTCCAGACCGAAAGCGAGGGAAAGTTTTGTCCAACGCTCTCCGAATTTGCCGCCATTGACCACAATGACTCGATCCGATCGGCTGAATAGGTTGGTGATCGCTGCTTCCATTGCCCCTGTTCCAGTAGTCGCTAAGAGAAGCACGTCTTGTTGAGTCTGAAATAGGTACTTCAATCCAGCCCGAACATCTTCTAAAATGTTCTGAAAGCCAGGAGTTCTATGGTGAATCATAGGTTGTCCCATGACGGACAGAACTGATTCTGGAATGGACGTTGGGCCGGGAGTGAGTAAGTAGGTTTTTTTCATCGGTACCATTTAAGAGTCGGATTAATGGGCTTGTGCTTTGGCGCCTTTAACTAGCTTGCGCTGGAGTTTTTCAATCATAATTTCATCAATAATAGCGAGAGCTTCATGGCGAAGATCATTTTCAAAAATAAAGCGATAGAAATTCTCCATATCTGGATGATGTCTAAAGTTTTTGAATGAAGCAGACATTTCAGTTGAACCGTTTGCTGCTGCCAAAGCCGCCGCGTTTCCGCCTGTACCTGAGGATTCTGCAGACGCAGCATCTTCTTGCTCCTCGAGCTCATCGGGGTCAATGGCGGGAATTTCTGACTCGAGAGTTTCAGAGAAAGCTTCATTGGTCCTGCCGCCGGCACTTTTCTTTTCTGTTTTGGGATCGACTCTGAGTTCAGATTTTGTACTGGCAGATCCATCTGCGTCAGATTCATGAGGAAGATCCTTTGACTTTTTGGAGGCATCTTTCTTAGTTGGGGACTGAATTGCTTTCGTCATCGTTTTTGGGGACATGCTTTTCTCCTTTTAAATGACCTGATTGTTAGTCATACGGTCGTGAGCCCTTTAGCTAGCGGGGCTATCGTTTCGGGATTGTCCGATGGAACCTGCTGTTGCAGAATCCCATACCGATGAAGTTTATTGTAGAGCGTTTTAATTGTAATACCTAAAGTTTGTGCTGTTTTCGTCTTATTACCATGATTATAGGCCAATGTACGAAGAATATGACTTTTTTCAACATCGTCCAGGGGCATGTCCAGGGTAAAGTCTGAAGCTTCGGTCCGGGCTTTGGGCATGCGAATCGTAAAGGGAATGTCTTCCAGTCTGATTTCGTTATTTTCAGCCAGTATTTTGAGTCGTTCAATTGTATTTTGAAGTTCTCGGATGTTGCCGGGCCAGCTGTAATCGCTGAAAACTTCCATGACACGGGGATCCACCCGTTTGATCTGGTGTGAAGATCCACCGAAACGGGAATTTTTCAAGAAGTAGTCGACTAAGGCGGGAATATCGTCTCTTCGTTTTCTGAGGGGGGGCATTTTGAGTGTAATGGTGTTGAGACGATAAAAGAGATCTTCTCGGAAGCGGTTTTCAGTCACTTCCCGCTCCAGATCTCGATTGGTCGCACTGACGACTCGAACCTTGACTTGAATCGGACGTTTGCCACCAATGCGATAAAACTCACCCTCCTGAAGAAACCTCAGGAGTTTAGCTTGAATTCCTATGGACATTTCACCGATTTCATCTAAAAAAAGGGTGCCGCCATCTGCCGTTTCACAAAGACCCAATTTTTGGGCAACAGCCCCAGTAAAGGATCCTTTTTCATGCCCAAAAAGCTCAGATTCGAGCAGGGATTCCTGGAGGGCACCGCAATTGACTGTGACATACGGCCGACTGGCTCGTTCGCTACGGAAGTGCAGGCGGCGGGCAATGAGTTCCTTACCCGTCCCACTTTCTCCTTGGATCAGTACAGTTGCAGTCGTAGGTGCGATTTTATCTACCATCGATATAACGTTCAAGATGACTGAACTTTTTCCAATGATATCCATCGTTTTACTGTCTTGACTGACTAGGGTCTTCAATGCTCTGTTTTCTCTTTGGAGTAATCTTTGTTGCTCTAATATTCGTTCGTGAGCACGCCGAAGTTCCAGGGTTTTTTCTTCGACCGCCTGCTGGAGTTTTTTGTTGAAACGGGTGGCTTCATGGTAAAGTTTCCGATTCGTGATGGCAACGGCTACTTGGGATGCAACTGCTTCTAAAGTGATTCTGTCGTCTTCGTCAAAAGAGCTGACTTGATCGCTTTCAATATTCAATGCAGCGACAATTTCTGAATCTTTAAGGATCGGAACGCACAGTTCTGATTGGGTGGCGACGTCGACCTTCAGATTTGAATAGTGAGGATCTTGGGCCACATTGTTGGAGAGATAGGTCTGTTGAGTTCGAATCACAGTGCCGACAATTCCTTCAGAGTTGCTTAATCGGTATCCGATTTTGAGGTGATTCCTGTAAGCGCCAGCCTGGGCTAAGAGAGTGGAAGAGCTATCCGTTTCAACATTCCAGAAATGAATGCAATAGTAATTAAAGCGAGACTGGATGACATTGATAATTTCCTGGTAGAAATTATCGGACTCAAGGAGGCTTTGAAGCTTAGTGGAGAGCTCGTTGAGGAGTCTGAGCTGAACTGCTTGTTTTTGAAGAAATGGTGATCCTTTCAACATGGACTTGATCCTTCTACCGCTCGAAAGGCATTCTACAAAGAAAATT
>JANNCA010000161.1:0-2325 GCA_031386075.1 Oligoflexia bacterium | reverse complement strand
ACGCGAGCTTGAAAAATCATTTGGGGGAAAGGCCGAGTATTCTCATTCCACAGAGGAGTCATATCTACGGGTTAAATGGTGGTCTAACTCACAACAAAGTCGAGTCCCTTCTAAAGCAGAGTCAAAATCTAAGTCGTTTAGAAGGCGGGGTCAGGTTGTTTCAGTCAGGTGAATGCTGGTATTTGAATTGCAACGGGGTTTGATTATGGTGACAGAATTGATTCAGAGGGCGGGTTTCTTTTTAAGGGCATTAACACAGCGAAAGCAAGATGGACTTGATCTTCTCGAGGTCGATCACGTCCGTTTGGAAATGCTCTTTTGGCGGTGGCGGGTCGCAACAGGTGTGGCGTCGCGAACGCGACTTTTTGCGTTGATCAAAAAGGAGTTTTTAGATCATTCGAGGGTAGAAGAAGCTGTGCTCTATCCGACCTTTGAAAAAGTTTTGGAGTTGAAAAAATTCGTCGCAGAATCACTCGAAGATCACAAACTTGTGAAAGCCCTTTTGAAAGAAATTTCTGAACTGGGGCATGATCATGAGAGGAGTGGAGTGAAGATGAAAATCTTAATGAGTGAAGTCCAGCGGCATGTGGTTGAGGAAGAGAATGTCCTGTTTCCTCGGGTTCGGCTGGCTATGACGAAGGGCCAGCTGGATAAGCTCAGTCGAGAGATTCGGTCCGCTCGTCATTTTAGTAAAGCTATTAAACGGTCGAAGCCGAGTAGAACTCAGAAAATTGCCGCTTAGTTTAGATTTTTATTATTGAGCAGTGAAAAAAACGATCACACCCATGGTTGCTACCCCAAGGCCCGTAATGACATCGCCATAATGCTCGAAGAGCGGGTGATCTAATTTAAGGAGTCCAAGAGTAACGAGAAGGGTGGATCCAATTAATGACGTCAGGACGCCTAGCGAAAATGAAAGCGAAGTGAGCAAGGCGTTCGCCACTCCTTCAGATGCCGCAGTGGCAAGAACAGGAATGACGGCAATACAGGGGGATAGTCCAAGAGTAAAAAGAAAGAAAAAAGGTGTTTTTCTGCCTTGAGGATCTGGGCCATGGTGGGTATGGCCGTGGCACTGGGCGTGTCGGTAATAGGCATAGGCCGCATAGACTAGTCCGAAGGAGCCTAATGCTAGGCCTGCGTAACTTTCAATTTGAGCTTCAGATTGAGATAGGAATTGTACTCCGATCCAGCCTGACAGTAGTCCGAGGGCGCTTGACAAGAGTATATGCCCAAAGGCGGTAACAGAGGCCCCGATTATGGCTGTCTTGAGCGGCCAATGTCGCACCTTTGCCATGAGAACGACAGGAAGCCAGTGTCCCGGAGCCAGTGAATGGACGAGTCCTACAAAAAAAGCGGTTGAAAGTGAAAGGATGATCATTTTTTACCCGTAAAAACCATTTTAAAGAGAAATAGTCAACTGAATTCGGGCTTCACGTGTTGAATCAGGATCGCTTGACACAGATAGACTTCGTACTCATGTTAGGATGTATGCCTCTTTACGAATATCAGTGTTTAAATTGCGAAAAACTTCATGAAATGATGCAAAAGTTCTCGGATCTACCATTGGCTCACTGTCCTGACTGTGGTGGGGAAGTAAATAAGCTGATTAGCTTAAGTTCCTTTGCATTGAAAGGAAGCGGTTGGTATACGACCGACTACAAGCGGGCCAAAGCTCCAGCAGCTCAGGGGGAGGCGAGTACCGCTGCTTCACCGCCAGGAGCGGTCAAGAGCGACGCTTCTACCTCGAGTGGAGTTGCTGCTCCAGTAGCTTCAACCGCTCCAGCAGTGAGTTCGTCTGAAGCAAAACCGGCTTCACCCGTTCAGTCGTCAGGTTCTTGAGTCTTTTGTTGTCGGGGTCAATTGTGCTAGACAGTGGAGTCTATGCAGATCACCCCGATCCGAATTGAACCTTTGAGTCCTATCGAAATTTTTGTCGCATGGAATACAGGTGAACAATTCAGTCTTCCTTATGTAGAGATGCGCTATTATTGCCCCTGTGCAGGCTGTGTGGATGAGAACACCGGCCAAAGGACCATCCTCAGGACTTCCGTGGCACCGGATATTCGCCCTTCTAGTGTGCAGCTGGTGGGGAGATACGCCGTTCAGTTTTCATGGAGTGATGGTCATCAAACGGGGATGTATCATTATGAGCGACTCTTTGAGCTTTGCCAGAAGCAGGGGCGTCTTTTGAATAGGCCAGCATCTCAGTAAGGCGAGTCTAGATTTCTAGGTGAGGGTTTTGGCAAGGGTTTACTGGGTATCCAGCTTGAATTTAAAGTTTGGCGCTTGCAGAAAGTTTTAGCATCATCGCAAAGATAGGTCAGT
>JANNCA010000128.1:0-4447 GCA_031386075.1 Oligoflexia bacterium | reverse complement strand
ACGACAGATGAAGTGAAATTTGTCATCACCTCTCCCGACGACTACCAGTGGGCGAAAAACCTTGTTTTATCTGGAATCATCCCAACCACCGAAATTCTTTTGTCAGCAGCGATCCCTAATCAAGACTCGCCAGGAACCTTCCAAGGCGTCACTCCGGCCTGGCTTGCAGAAAAAATTCTAGAGGATCGATTACCGGTTCGCCTTCAAGTCCAACTTCATAAAATTCTCTGGGGAACTGAACGTAAGGGAGTCTAGGGATAAGTTCTGGATCTAGAGCTTCCAACAACCCCAAAAAGAGCGCCTTCTCTAGGAAGTCTTCGCAATTAGAGTGCGCAAGCGCACATTCAGGAATTGACAAAGCGCAGACTAACTTGTTACCTAACTAACGAGTCAGTAGAATATCAGGTGGTGACGTACCCAAATGGTTAAGGGGACGGTTTGCAAAACCGTTTTGTTCCGGTTCGAGCCCGGACGTCACCTCCAAATTCTAAGCCCTTAGCCAAGTAAAAATCAAAAACTAAACAAATCAATCAAAACAATAAGATAGCCAAAAGAAGTTCTTTGAGGTCACTTTCGAATTCCACTCAAAATCACCCGAAATAACCCCCGTTGCAACAGCTTGTAGTAAATTGGCGTAGTAAGCAAATTGATGACTACAGTGCAAAGAGAGAGAGAGAATCGTTACCTCTTAAATAGTCGCGTAAACGGAAAACAGAACAGATAGCCCAAAAACCAAAACAGAAAGAAGTTTGAAGCAACAAGTAGTAATTTGATGTCAGAAATGGCCGGGGGACGTAGTAGATGGCGTTCGTAATGCGCCAAATCAAAAGGATGCGTCCGAACAATTATGTCCCTAAAATTTCTTGAATACTGATATTCTGAACCCGTACCATCGATAAACGTAACCCTATCGATAAAACAAAATCGGTTTGGTTCAGGTGACCAGTTTTCCTGCCTTCTAAAAGTTCCATAGAGACCTACTTTCATCAAATCGAGAAGTTTTTCACGGATAATTACGAGTCCGAAACTACGAATGATCCTAATCAACCGGTATCTTTTAAGGACCGCAACGGCCCGATCCCTGCGAGCTTTAGAATGGTCTTGTTTCTTTTTGGAGCCTAATTCACCTGAGAGAGCCTTCGAACCCGAGTCCTCATCCTCCACTTCATTTCCAGTTGTTCGCCACAGAAGCAAGAAATAAAGAACGATTAAAAAAATCGTGAAGGATAAAACATACCAGAAATCACGATTAGCGACTCTTTGGAGTAATGCTATTTTCCATGACTCTGGGATTGCCTTGGAAATGAGGAGTTTCCTAAGGGTAAGGGGGACATCTTTCGCTACGGCGAGGTAACCAAAGACCATTCCTATTGTTTCCCAAGGTTTGGCAGATTCTAAAATTCTACGCGATTTTGACACTTCTAAGAATAGTACCTTATTCTTGAAGTGAATTCCAAATTGGGTGTCGAACCAAATTTGATTCTGGAGTACCGTAAATAGGACCTATGGCTAGACCACCGATTTCCTTAGACTGGGAGCAATTTGATAAACTTTGTGCAATGCACCCAGGTTGAAATTGCAGCCTTTTTCAATTGCTCGGTAGACACCGTTGAACGGGCATGCAAGAGAGATCATAAGGTGAGTTTTGCGGAGTATTTCGACCAAAAGAGGCAAAACGGGTGCATATCTCTCCGGCGAAAAATGTTCGATACCGCGATGTGTCACGTCCCACCCTATCGACAGCAGTATCGTCCCACGTAACGACAGCACCTGTTTTATAAACTCTCTTTAGGTTTTTTTTAATTCTTCGTCAACTCCCTTTATTTCAGCCAGAGATATGCGTCCTTTTAGGCGATAACTCTGCCCTTTAAATAAGACAATTTTTGCCCGATCGAAGATTCGATCCACCGTTGCGTTGGCGATCACTGGATCTGGAAATACTTCTGCCCATTCGCTGACGTCCCGATTGCTGGTGAGAATCATGGCTGAGCTGTGTTTCCTGCGGTCCATTAAGTCGAACACTTCTTCTGCCACTTCCCTTGGCATTGAGACTACCCCCCAGTCATCGATGACCCACAGATTTGCTGACAGCAGCTTTTTAAATAGGATGTCCAAGTTATTTCTCATTTTTCCCAGAGTAATATCCTGGGCTAATCGCTTTGCGCTAGTGCAATAGACTCTCTTGCCAGCTCGGACCGCCAACAAGCCTACAGCCAGAGCGAGATGGGTTTTGCCGACTCCTGGAGCCCCTAAAAAAAGCGCAATTTGATTTGCATCGAGAAATTTGAGAGTGGCGAGTTCTCTGATCTTCTCCTCATCGATGTCTGGGTTGAATGTAAAATCAAACCCCTCCAAAGTAGTGACTTCCGTGAATCGTGCTGCTTTGATCCTTGCCTGTAAGCTATTTTCTCGTCGTGTATCAATTTCTCGCTGGAGCAATTCCGAGACCCAGCCCAAGGATACAGCCTTTTTTTGTTCCGAAAGCACACCCTCAAGTTCAGTAGCTGCTGCAGGCAGTCTTAGTTCTCGCAATTGCGATCGTATGGTTTCAATATTCATTTTGTTTGCCTTTCTTTGTTTACCTTAGTGAATCAGCAGCGATAGCTGCTCCTCGTAGACCGATAGAGGCCTGACGAACTTGTGAGAATGGATATTTTTATTTTGTTCGATATCCTGTGCTGTTTCTTGTTTTGGCAGTAATTGTAATAGTTTTTTCACCATCTGATAGCTGTAAGACTCCAATTTAATTGATTTTTTGCAGACCTCATTGACCGCAGCGTTTGAATAAGATTTATCTAAGCTTAAAATTCCCCACACTTTACGGGTGTCAATAAACCCCTGTCCCTGATTCAATAAAATTTGTATCATGGCATCGCAGTCAGGGCCGATGCTTTGTGCTCGTTTTCGATAGGTTGATCCCTCGTGCATCGCCTGCTCCCAGGGCTTGAGATGATGTGTCTTGGTTGATTTTGTTTGGGACTGATTACTCCCATTGAGACGGGGGTGGACCTCAATGAGTTTTCCACGATGATAGATGCTGACCTGCTCTTCGGTTGCCAACACTGTTACAGGTTCATCGATCAAACACTCCGAGACTGAGTAGTATCGACTCGCAAATCGCACGTGACCATCTTTTCTGACCTTGGCATCTGCCACTTCTTCTGGGGCATAGGCCACTGCAGGCAGGGCCTTCAGAGCGGAAACTTCGACATTTATAAACTGCTCAATTGGCTTAAGTCGAGTTGTGCCGTGGACTCGTTCGTTAGCGAGTCCAATCTTACGATTGATGTAGGCCTGAGATTCTTCGATATTCTGCCACTGCCCATGGCTCTCGTAGAGCCTTCGCACAAAGGGCATCATTCGCTCGACTTTACCTTTTTTTTCTGGGTCAGCAGGAGGCAGACATTCGATCACGATTCCGTAGTAAGAAGCGAATCGCTCAAACGCCGGGTTGAGAATAGGTTCGTAGTCTGAGGCCTCAATGGCAAAGCATTTGGGATTATCCGAAGTGATCTTGAATGGTGCTCCGCCAAGCTCCTGTAGCATTCCCTCAATCGCAGCTAAGGTGGAGCGTGTATCATTGCTCCAAACTAGTTTTACCATCATGTAACGGGAGAACCCTAAAACCCTAACAAACGCCCATAAACAACGTTTCTTTTCAGTCATTGGATCAAATACGTCGCAGAGCTTACCCCAGTCCAAGATCAGGGCTTCCCCTGGTTGATGAATAATTTCCGGAACTACTCTTTTGTGTTCGTTAATACGGTGCAGATTATGTCGGTCTAAAAACCGATAGAAACTGGATCGACTGACTGCAAGCCCAAGTTCCTCAAAAATGGTGATTGGGTGCCAAGTGGCCTCTAATCGATCAACAATCCAGTCTTTCTTCGTCAGTAGCAATTCATCTGCTTCAGACACTAAAAGTAGTCCTTTATCGTCTGGCAACTCGGGGAAAACTGCTTCTGGGTACGGAGGAAGTACTCTGTGGCCACTCAAATACCCATAATCAATGGCTTTTGTTCGTATTTTATTGATTCTTCGATTTCCAGCCTTAAAAAGTAGGCAGATCTGCCGATCACTTTTCCCCTGCATCATTGCTTCAACTATTTTGCGTTCCATCAGACGTTTCCTTGTTTCTAATGTCATTGCGAGAGCTCCTTTAGAACGTCAGTTCTAGACGGAACTACAGTCGCAAAAAATCGTTAAAAACAGGTGCTGTCGTCGGGTGGGAATTGACACCCAAAAAGTGCTGCTAATAGGTGGGAATGAGTCCGCCAAAAGCGCTGCCGTCGACTGGGAATGGCTGGCTGCCGAATTTCCGTCATAGGGGGCCACCCAATATCCATCAAAGGGTACCAGTTGATTTCCATCAATGGGGGCCACTGAATATCCGCCATTGGGGGCCATCAGCGTGAAATTTGTTTGAGCCGACATATTCGCCATTCGT
>JANNCA010000085.1:0-4100 GCA_031386075.1 Oligoflexia bacterium | reverse complement strand
TTGTCGAAGGAATGCAATTCGATCGCGGCTATCTTTCTCCCTACTTTGTTACGAATCCAGAAAAAATGGAAGCTGCCCTCGAGACTCCTTTTATTCTGATCTATGACAAGAAAATTAGCTCGATGAAAGATCTACTCCCATTGTTGGAGAAGGTTGTTCAGCGCTCGAAGCCTCTTGTGATTATTGCTGAAGAAGTAGAAGGCGAAGCTTTGGCGACTCTAGTGGTCAACAAACTTCGTGGCACACTTCAGGTTGCAGCAATTAAAGCTCCGGGCTTTGGTGATCGACGCAAAGAAATGCTTCAGGACATCGCTATCCTTACGGGTGGACGTGTGATTTCTGAAGAAATGGGTCACAAATTGGAGAGCGCTCAGATTGAAGACCTCGGCCAAGCTAAGAAGATCACCATCGATAAGGATAATACCATTATCGTAGATGGCGGCGGCAAGAAGGCTGAAGTTGAAGGTCGCGTGAAGACGATTCGTGCGCAGATCGATGAAACAACTTCTGACTACGATCGCGAAAAGCTACAAGAGCGTTTGGCTAAGCTTGTCGGCGGCGTTGCAGTGATCAATGTAGGTGCAGCTACCGAAGTTGAAATGAAAGAGAAGAAAGCTCGCGTTGAAGATGCATTGAATGCAACTCGCGCAGCTGTTGAAGAAGGTATTGTCCCTGGCGGCGGTACAGCTCTTCTACGTGCTTCTAAGGCATTGGAATTACTTAAAGGCCTTTCTGCTGAACAGCAAGCAGGCGTGAACATCATTAAGCGAGCTCTCGAAGAACCCCTTCGTCAGATCGCAGGTAATGCAGGTTACGAAGGTTCAATCGTGGTTGACAAGGTTTGGAACAATCCAACCCCAGCTTGGGGCTTCAATGCTTTGACAGAAAAGTATGAAGACCTGATCGCTGCAGGCGTCATTGATCCAAGTAAGGTCGCTCGTTGCGCTCTTCAGAATGCTGGAAGCGTAGCAAGTCTTATGCTGACTACTGAAACTTTGATCGCTGAAAAGCCTAAGAAGGAATCATCTGCCCCAATGGGTGGTGGTGGTTCTGGTATGGGTGGCGGTTACGGGGACATGATGTAAAAGTCAGTCCTGTCGAAACTTCAAAGGGCCTCAGGAGAAATTCTGGGGCCCTTTTTTTATTCTACTGGAAGGCACTTCTTTTGGGGCTGTTGAAAGCTTCGAATCGCCTTCTTGATATTCTGAATCTGTATTGATTTGCCATAAGTTCTGAGATTGTCCGGAAATAATTTCTTCTGCGGAAAGTAATCCCATGAGAATTGAGTGATCCTGATTGTTGTATTTAAATGCACCGTAACGACCAATTGCAAATAAACTGTCAATCGATGAAACATAGTTTTGAATTTTTTTGAGATGTTTCATATATCCTGTTTGATAAACAGGATAGCTTCGGGGAACTTTGACTACTTTGTAGTTCAAAATTTTAATGCCTTCTTTTAGAATATTTATTTTTTCTAGCTCCAATTTTGATTGCACTTCAATATCGGTGTTGTTTTTTGTCCAGATTGAATCTTCATCGAAGCACCAGAATTCCATACAGATAATTGTAGATTCTTTGCCTTGGTGTAAGGATGGACACCAGTTTCTAAAGTTGGTAATTCGCCCATGTTCGACCAGAGGAGAGTGTATGTAGATCCAATTGTCTGGAAAGAGGGATAGGGTGTCTAATTCAATATAGACCAATATTGTATTTCGATACCTCAATTGATCGCAGGCTTGTGAGACCAAGGACGGAGTCTGCTTGATGCTCTTTACCATTTGCGTGAGGGGCATCGTAGAAATCACAAAGTCAGCAGGGACTTGGCGTAGGCACCCCGTGTTTTCGGAGTCGACAGATCCCGGACCAGAACTTGCGTTTCTGCAGACAATGCCTATCGCTTTTTGAATTGATCCAGTTGATTGGACGAGTACTTCTTCGATAGGGACTTCCAGGTGAATTTTACCTCCTAAAAGTTTAATTTTTTCAGAGAGCAGTTCATAGAAAGCACCGGTTCCATTTTTCGGGTAATTAAACTGATCTATCAAAGTTTTTATTTTTGTTTTAGAAGATCTAGAGAGAGCCGTTTTAATTGCTTGATAAAGAGAGAGTTTTGCGATTCTTTGTGAGGCCCAGTCTGCGTCCAGGTCTTGACATGAAATTCCCCAGACTTTTTCTGAATAAGTTTTAAAGAAAATTGTGAATAGTTTTCTTCCAAAACGACTGACAACCCAGTCTTCAAAGCTTACAGGCTCAAATTTTTTAAATTTTTGGAGAGCATAACTAAAAACACAAGATATCGAATCTATGATTCCAAGATTAAAAAAAGCGTTAAAAGGGCGAAGTGGATAATAAAAGAAAGAGTTACGATAATGAATTCGTGTGAGTCGATTCACGATGGTGTAGTTATTTTCTATAATTTCATGCCAGAATTTATTGACTCTTGTGTCATTTGAGAAAAATCGATGGGGGCCAATATCCACGGTCTGACCCCAGAGTTGGATGCTCCTGGAAAGACCTCCAATGTGAGGGCTTCCTTCGAATATTTCTACGTCATATCCGGCTTTGAGGAGTTGATAGGCGCTTGACAATCCGGCAGGACCAGCTCCGATAATAATTACTTTCATCGAATCCTCGGCATAATTGTAGGCATATGAATTGTAAAATAAATGAAATACTCTGTCAATTGACTTATATTTCATTTATTTTGCAAAACAGAGATGAAAAAATTAAATCTAAAAATATTGCTTCATTTTTTTCAGTCGAAAATTCTGTGGATTGCTGGCCTGATCACTTCAGGGCAAATTTTTTTAGCTTGTTTATTGGCACCCCATTCTGGATTTCCTGCAGGGTATCGAGACTTGTGTATTTGGGACTGTGGCTGGTACAGCAGCATTGCTGCAGATGGATATCATAGCACCATCCCGCCGGTGCCGCAGAATGGAGCATTGGCGAATGTTGCTTTTTTTCCAGGTTATCCTTATTTGGCTCGAATTTTATATAGGGGATTGCATATTGAGCCTCGTTTGGCGCTTCTGTTAATTGCGGACCTGGCGTGTTTTTTGTTTTGGGTCGTATTTCTTGCTCTTCTGCGGCATTGGGGGGTGGGTCGATATGCGTCAATGCTGTCTGTCCTTGCGGTTTTGGCGCATCCGGCTTCTTTTATGTTGGTCGTGGGTTATTCAGAGTCTTTGTTTCTAGCTTCATTTTTAGCGTTTATTTATTTTAGTTACCAAAATACTCGAAAATCTACTTTTTTGTCTTCTGGATTTGGATTTCTGATGACCGCAACGCGAATCGTAGGAATTCCCTTTGTAGTTTTTCCGATCATTCAAAATTTTGATATGAAGCGGGCATTTCTAATTTCGTTACTTTCGGTAATGGGAGCGGGTTCATTCTTTTTGTATTGCGGAATTCAATTTGGAAAATTTGACCTCTATATGGCAACTCAGAAAGTGGGTTGGGGCATTGTTCCTCATTATTTAGCATTCTTTGATTTTTATCACTTGAAGGCATGGTACCCATGGGATGCTTGGGCCACCCGTCTATCGTACTGGGCAATATTGATATTTTTCGTCCTTGAATGCGTTTTAAAGAGATGCATGAAAGACAGTCAGTTGAGGGGTAGGCTTCCTTTTTATTTCTGTTCATTGAGTGCGTTATTTGTATCCGTTTCAGGGCTGAGCGAAAGGGGAATGATGAGCGTGATCCGATATTCACTCGTGTGGTATATTTTGTCGGTTTTCTGTGTTGTGCGTTTATCGATGCTCATGCGGCCATTGCCTGATAGGTTAAATATCCTTATTTTACTGGTAGTCGGATCCTTTTTGTTCGGGATTTTCTTTCAGGTTCAAGTGCCCTGCCAAATTGACTTTCTCAGAGGTTATTGGTTTGCTTGATATTTTTCAATGGTCTGTGTTAAGTCATAAAAAATGAACCATTCTGTTAGTCCTGATGCCTGGGTCAAATGCATGTCAACCGAAGGGCATATCCGGGGTATTGCAATTCAGGCAACCGGTCTGATCCAGTCCATGGCTGATCGTCATAGTTTAAGGGGTCAGGGGGCGAAGGGTTTGGGGGAGGCAGTCGTGGGGGCCTTA
>JANNCA010000065.1:0-3803 GCA_031386075.1 Oligoflexia bacterium | reverse complement strand
AACATGTCTACCAGCCGCAGAGAACTGGAAAGAGGACAAGTTCCGGGCTTCGAGCCTGGTGTAATGCTTGACTCCCAACATATGCTCATCTCAGCGCTTCTGCCGCCGGCAGTGAAAGAATTTCTCGTTCAATGCGAGAGGCGGAGGTTACTGCGATTTGTGGTCAACGTCACACCCGGGGGGAGCTACTGCTGTCCCGCTGGGGCAGTCAGGCCGGTTCGATCTACCTGGGAGGTCAGAAGGTCGCAGTACAAATTTGATCAGCAAGTCTTCAGGAAGGGAGTCAGCCGTGTCAGTTAACGGGACTATAAAAAGGGGTTTCCGAAGATTGCAGCAAGTTTTGGAATGAGTAAAAGCAAGGTCTCCAAGAGTTGGGTGAAATCAACTGAAAATCAGCTTGAAAAGCTCCGCACTCGAAGTCTTAAGGACCTTGGTATTTTGGCTGTTTTCATCGATGGCAAACGCTTTTCAAAACTGGGCGCCATGATCGCGCTCGGTGTAGGAGCTGATGGGCGTAAACATGTGATTGGTCTTTACCAAAGCTCAACTGAAAATTCCTCTGCCTGCCGCGATTTACTAGACGACCTAGAGCGCCGCTGCACTGGAGCGAGTCCTGGCGAAGTCCAATGCTTCTGCCCTCGTCAGCTTTTTAGAGTCCAAGGATGACCTCCTAGCTCTTCACCGACTCGGACTTTCAGCGTTGGCTTGCCACCGCGTGTTTAGAGAATGAGAAGCGAATGCGGCGGATCCGAGGCTTCCGATCTCTATCAGCACTCGTCGTGAGGCTACAAACATTGTGTAACCATGAAAAATTTATTGACACAAATACTCAAGCTGCTTGATTAAACAAGAGCCACTCAACAGCGAGTTTCAACTATACAAAAGATAAGGTCATCATTTGAAAAATAACAATCAAAGGGACTAATATCCTTCACATACTCTGCCGTGAAGTTCCCATAAACGATCTAGCACTTTACCGCTTTTTTGTAGACATCCCACCCTGAGGCAAAAAATCCTTATGGTGGGAAATAAATCTTTTCAGTGCCGTATTGGTCAATTCAGACTTACTCAGCTTAGAATGCTGCTCCATTGCGAGCAGGATCTCTGCGATTTCGGTTTCAATTTCAACTTCAATCTTAAGGGTAGACCCCTGAATCTTATAATCATCCAACATGACTGCTCTCCTATAATTTCATACAAAATACCACAAGACTGAACGGAACACTAAGCCTAAGAAATCAAGAAGGCACTCCTTTTGGGGCCATTGGAAGTTCGGGATAGGGTACTGTTGCGACTTAGCTCTCTGTTCCCGGAGTCCACAGTACTCCATCCCGAACTTACGTAATAGATCTACCCCGAAGTAAATCCTTAACAACGCCATACATCACCTTAGGGAGCGCCTCTAGTTCATCGACTTCCCGGAGCACCCCCTTGCCCCGATGGGCAAGTTCCCGACAGAGCTCAAGACTGGCTCTTTCTCTCCCCATTTTAAGGACCACAAGATGCGGAAAGCGAGAAGCCAAATAGGCAGGATCTTTGCCGGCCGTATACTTCCCATCGGTCAGAAGAACCGCTGAAGGAGGCCTACCCTGTCCCCTGAACCTCACCTCACTGACTAATTTAAGTGCCCCTCTCATCCCGTCCTCTAAATGAGTATAACCTTGGGCCGGAACATCCAAGAACCGTTCCACTAAGAGTTGGATCGATATTCTTTCATCCGGGAACTTAAGAACTTTTGCCTCATTTTCAAAAGCAACAATTCCAATGAGATCTTCTGGAAATGCAAGAAGCACAACAGCTAGAGCAACTGCGGTCAGAGCCAGCTTCTCCCCTGTCATCGACAAGCTAGTATCCACACTCAAAATAATCGGATGATGTCGATGCACCAGAAAATTCATCCAAATATCATGATCCGCCAGAGGGTAGTCGACCTGAGAGGAGAGGCCCAAAGGCGAATTCTCAAGGGTTTCCTCAATATCTAGGTCTGCCTGTTGAGCATCCTCTGGTAACTCCGCAATCGATGAACTCCGCTGCTCAACTGGACGGACGATCGAACCCAAAACCTTTTGTGCCCGCTCCAAAATGGCCGAAGCAGACAGGACTCTCAACCGTTTGAGCGCTCCTTGAAAGCTACGGCGAGATTTAAACTCATGATATCTCATGGCCAAATCCCACGCGCTCGCATTTTGGAGATTCATTTCTTCGTCTTCAAAGTGGTCTGGGATAGGGGATGGCCCAAAATTCAGCGGCGCAGAAAATCGATTCTGGTTTTCTTGTCCTATAGGGTCGGCGCCCAAGACACTTCTATAGAGCTTTGCTCTGTCCTGTTGCGTTGGCTTTTCATTTAGGTCTTTTTTTTTAATAAAGCTGCGTCCAAGCTTTCTAAAACTTGGCCCACCCACTGCTGGATCAACTCTTCTAATTCCTTTCGAATGGTTCGATCAGAGTCCGCCTCTCGCTCCACTTCAATGCGAGTGGGTAATGCTAATAAGGCAGCTGAAAGAAAAGCTTCAGGGAAACTCATCCCTTGGCGAATCATGACATCCGCTATTTCAGCAAGACTGAGTGCAGCACGCACGGATGCCCCTCGGCGGACCCTGGGGTGACCCCGCGTGAGACGAATGAGTCTCACTGAGGCCAAAGGAAGGGCCTGAGCGCTTTCAACCCAGAGTCGCCCTTTGAACCGGTCACCCACGATTTTAATTTCTTCTTCCTCTTCCTGGTAGTCAAGAACGACCAATTCAAATCGATCTAGAATCGCCTCGCTGAGATGAGAAGTAGCCACAAACTCTTTCGGATTCTGAGTGGCAATGACGAGGAACCCTTCCTTTGCTCGAACTTCACCTAATCGAGGAATCGAAACGATCCGTTCATCGATGGCCGGTAATAGAATATTCTGGACGCCTTCAGGAAGGCGATTGAGCTCATTGATAAAAAGCACCCCGCCTTTTTGCATCGCCTCGACCAGAGGACCTGGAAAGAACGCTTCAGCATTAAATCCTTTTTTAATCACCGTAGGCGGATCAAACCAACCTGAAAGTTTTTGCTCGGAATAACGACTATCTCCATCCACTCGGAACACTAGGGATCCAGCTTCTCGAATAACCGCCAGAGCCAAATGAGTCTTCCCGACCCCTACGGGTCCCTCGAGTAACACGTTACGCTTGGCTTCCAAACAAGCTCTGATCTGGTCCATCTCGAGCTTACGACCAATCAATGGGACCGTTGAATTCAAGGTCATTTTTTACCTCCTGGGAGTTTATTTAGAGCTTTTTGTCGCTTCAAGTATTCCTCTACTATATAACTAGCTACATCCGAAGGCTTAGTGCCTACTCCAAATCCGGCATCGAAACCGCATTCAAGCGCCATGGGATGAGTGACTCGAGGCCCCCCAGCGACAAAGACGAGCTTGTCACGTACGCCCATTTTTTCCGCTCTTTGCATCAACTCCTTCATATCGCGGATGTGAATATTATGTTGACTCACAACTTTGGATACTAAAATAGCATCTGCATTTTCTTGGATCGCAAGCTTAAGTAGATCTTCGTTTTGAACCTGAGCTCCTAGATTTCGCGCATCTAGCCACTGATACCGCTCTAAACCATAGTCTCCCGCAAAACCTTTCATATTCATGATTGCATCAATGCCCACCGTATGGGCGTCGTACCCGGTGCAAGCGCCTAGTACAATGAGTTTTCTTCCGATTTGTGTACGAATGATTTCATCTATTTCGTCACGAGCTCTCTTGGGAGCTTCAACTTTGAGAACCTTAATTTGAGTAAAATCTACGGTATGTTTCAGCC